>NZ_DATCTO010000075.1 GCF_036567905.1 Candidatus Binatus sp. | reverse complement strand
CGCGACGCCGGCTGCCGGTGCGGCGCCGGCGGGCGCCACGGCGACCACCGCGTCGGGCGGCGCGCCGAAGATCAAGCCGCTCAACAAGCTTTTCCTGTTGACGAAAAATTCGCCGGTATATCAAAATCCCGACGAGACCAGTTCCACAATCGGCCACGTGCGCCGCAAGAAATACGTTCACGTCACGGGAATCGCCGGCAACTACCTTCAGATCAAACTCAGGAATGGCACGGTCGGCTTTATACCGGTGACGGCCGCGGAGTAGATACGGCGCAGCGCGGGTGACAATTTACAGCTTCGAGGTGAGCGACAATGGCGAACAAAGATATCATCACGCGTGAAGTGAGCTATGCGGGCCGCGCGTGCGCGCTCAAGGCGTATGTCGCCGAGCCGGCGGGAGTCGAGCCATCGCCGTCGGCGATCGTAGTGCAGGAATGGTGGGGGCTGAACGAGCACATCCGCGACATCACCCGGCGGCTGGCGGGCGAGGGTTACTTCGCGATCGCGCCGGACTTGTACTCGCGACAGGGCCATCGCGTTGCCACCGAGCCCAACGGGGCCGCGCAACTGATGGGCGGGTTGAAGAAGGAAGACGGCATCGCGGATCTTCAGACCACGGTGGAGTGGCTGCGCGAGCAGCAACGGACGCATTCAACCCGCATCGGCATCACGGGATTTTGCATGGGCGGCAGCTACGCGCTGCTGTTGCCATGCGAGAGCCGGGAAATCGCGGCCGCGGCGCCGTTTTATGGCGAAGTTCCGCTGGACGAAAAACTCAAGCATCTCGGCTGCCCGATCTTTTACGCATACGGCGAGAACGACGGATGGATCCAGCGCGGCGACGTCGATCGGCTGGCGGCAGCGCTGAAGAAATTCGACAAGCCGGGCGAGGTCAAGGTTTACGCGGGATGCTCGCACGGATTTTTCAACGACACTCGCGCCGACGTCCATCGGCCCGCCGAAGCAAAGGACGCGTGGGAGCGCATGCTCAAGCTGTTCGCCGCGAATCTGAAAGGTTGAACCGGGCGCTAGATCCTCACAGTCTCGAGGCCCGGAATTTTCGGAAAGCTCCTGAGGTCCCGCGTCGCCACGCGGTAGTCATGGGCCATCGCAGTAGCCGCGATCATCAGATCGTGCGCGCCGACCTGGCGGCCGGTGCGGTCCAGCTCAGCCGAAACGGCTGAGTGCACTCGCGCGACGGCGAGATCGAACGCAATCACCGTCATCTGCGCGAATATCGCCTCGACGTAAGCATTGCGTCGATTCCGTTGCGCAGTCGTTCGAGCGCGATGCAGGCCGTACAGCAGTTCCGACGCGGTCACGGCGGACAGCGCGAGAGGCTCGCCGCCGAGCGATGCGACAAGGTCCGCCAGATCGATCAGGCCGCGCTCGCCGGCGATGAAGACGCTGGAATCGATCAGCGCGGCCACTTTGACTTCTCGGCCTTCGGCTGTTTTCGGAGATGCTGTTCGACGGCGCCCAGATAATCCTTGTCGGGGTGCGGCAGCGAGCGGAGCAATTCGGCGAGTTCACGGCCGGTGAAGGCAGTGGTGGGCACGGGGACGATCTCACAGACCGCTTCGCCGCCTCGTTTTACGACGAAAGTCTCGTTGCGATAGCGCACGCGGTTCACAACTTCTGAAAAGCGGCGGGCCGCGTCGGTGGCTGAAATCTCTGATTTCATGATTATCTGATTTTATGATGGCAGCAATACTTTCGGCAAGGGCTTAACCAACCTGGCCGCCGCAGTCGATTCTGAAACCGGCGATCAGCTTGCCAGCGCGGCGGGATCCAGCTGCGGACCGGCCAGATAGACGAGACGACCTTCGTCGGGCGCGCGCTCCCGGAGCCATCGTGCGACGATCGTCATCGCCTCCAACTCTCCGCGCTCGACGTATTTCAACTTGTATCGCTGGTAGTTGCCCGCGACGAACGCCGCCACCTCGCCCGCGGCGTCTCCCGCCTCCAGATGGCGCGTCATCGCCAGCCGTCCCGACAGCACGACGTGCGCTGCGCGATCGGCCGCCTGGCCGGTCACGATCACGAGGTTGTTTTCCGTCACCACCTGGCTGAGGCGGGTCGCGCGATGCGCCAGCGTGGTCAGCGCTTCGAGATGGTGGCGAAAGCGCTCCGCCTCCTCAAAGCGCATCGCGGCCGCGGCCTCGTCGCGCGCCCTGGCCAATTCACCCAGGATCGGGCCGCTCCTCCCGCGCAGAAATCCAACCGCGCGCCGAACCCGCTCCGCGTACTTGTCTGCGTCGATGCTCAGGTTGCACGGCGCGGTGCAATGCCCCATCTGGCCGTAGATGCACGGCGAAAAATCCTCGCTCGGCTTGAGCTTCCCGCCGCAGGTGCGAAGGCCGAGGATTCTCGCCAGCGCGCGAACCGAATGCTCGATGCTGCGGCGGCCGATGAACGGCCCCAGATGCATCACGCCGCGCCGCACACTCATCCTGGTCGAGATCGTCACGCGCGGGAACTCGTCCATCAGGTCGAGCTTGATGAAATACGCGGGCGCCGCCGATTTCAGCATCCGGTTGTACGGTGGTTTCAGCTCGCGGATGAGCCGCGCTTCGTCGAGCGCCGCCTCGAGCGGCGAGCGCGCCGGTCGCGTCTCGATTTTGTAAACGTGCGAGACGAGCTCCGCGGTCTTTGCTTTCACCGACGCCGTGAAGTATGAGCTCACCCGCTCCCGGAGCCGCCGCGCCTTGCCGATATACAGCAACTCGCCGCGCTCATTGCGCATCAGGTAAACCCCGGGCGCATGCGGGATCGCCGCGATCTCCTCCGACGGCACATGACGTTCGATTCTCATCCCCGCAAGTCCGCGATGATGGTCGTCGAGCAGGCGATCCAGCCGCGTGATGCCCATCCGCGCCGCCATCTCGAGAAAAATCGAGAGCAGCTCCGCGGCCATCCGCGCGTCGCCCAGTCCGCGATGCCGTCCTTCGAGCGAAAGCCCGAAATGCTCCGCGAGCAGATCGAGCCGGCGGCGCTTGAGCGACGGCATGAACCGGCGCGACATCCGCAGCGTGCATAGCACCGGGTTGCCCAGCCCAATTCCAAAGATGCGGCGATATTCGAAGTCGAGAAATCCAAAATCGAAGGCCGCGTTGTGCGCGACCATCACCCGCTCCCCCATGAACTCGCGAAACGCGGGCAGCACATCCTCGATCGGCGGCGCCTGGCGAACCATCTCCGTCGTGATCGACGTCAGCCCCGTGATAAAACGCGGGACGATGCCGCCGTGGGGACGGACCAGGGTCGAAAAAGATTCGGTGAGCCGCCGCCCGACCATCCGGTACGCGCCGATCTCGATGATCGTGCCCGGACCGGCGCGTCCTCCGGTGGTTTCCAGATCGACCACTGTGAACTCGGCCTGATCGAGCCCAACGCGGATGCGATCGCTCTGCGCAAGCCGCCACAGGGCAGTGTCGGCGTCGAAGATGAAATTTGGATCGCCGTCGAGTAGCTGGCGGACAATTCGCGCGCCCAGTTCAGGGTCCGAGCCGACTCCGCTCAGCAGCAGCCCGACCAGCTCGCCAGCGTCGGCGCCCGCCGGTCGCGAGCACAGAAACTGATAGAGCTTCTGCTTGGCCGAAATGCCGAAATGACGCTGATTCGCGCCTGGGATTCCCGCTTCCACTACATTCCTGCCCCTTCGTCCTTGCTTCGCTTTATCAGGGGCGCATCGCAACGGCAACGTCATGCCTATGGCCGGTACTGGTTCAGTTTGCCTACCTGACAAACTGAGCTGGTACCCAAGATCGCGCAACTGATTGCGCGCGGTCACGCGGGCATCGAAGGTCAACAGCATGTGCCGCCGCCGCGAAGATGAGACTGCGAGCGGCGCGATTCTGACTGATCGATTACGGCCGAAAAGAGCAATTCATACCATCCGTGGTGGTTTTGGGACGGCTCCGTTCTATGGCTAGCTTTGTTCCGTCAAAAACTATTTCTGCCGCGAGCAGGGGTCGTCCGATTTCAGGCGAGACCTGCGAGTACGGGACATCCTGGCGGTTGACCATAGGGAATGTGTAGCACGCGAAATCCGGCGGGGTCAGGCTGAATTAGGGCACCCCTGAACGAAGGAAGAATCACCTGCGCGGTGGGCGGCAGGGGCTGCGGCCCCTGCACCCGCAGTGAGAAGACGCGAAAATCTGCGCAGCGCATCTTTTCGCGACTACGCAATGGGCAGGGGTGACCCCTGCACCCACCGTCAAGGCCGCCCGCCGTTGGCGGG
>NZ_DATCTO010000074.1 GCF_036567905.1 Candidatus Binatus sp. | reverse complement strand
TCGGTCTTTGCCCCGGCCTCGTGTTCGCGCAGCACCCCGATGATCTGCTCCTCGCTGAAGCGACTCCCTTTCATTGTCCGTCTCCTTTTCAGGCGACGGACTCTACCTCATTTCGGCTGAGTTTTCGGGGTGCAGGCCACCGGCTCCGATCTCTTGACGCGTCTCGGATGGTCCTCGCCCAATCGTTCCACCACAAGTTGGGTGCTTGATCCAGCATTTTCTCCAGAGTCGACGCGAGATCACCTAGTGCATCCGCGCGTTCCTTGAGAAACAATCGAGCTATCGAGCGATGGATCTCGGTGCTTGCTGGCAAGAGCTCGATCTCATCCGCGTCTGCCTTACCCCTCGAGACGGGTCGAACGCGAGTTCCATCTCTACTGATTGCCATTGAGTACTGGCTTGCTGGACTTACCCAAATTCGCCAGAACTGGTCGTCGGCCGTTTCTTCGGATGTTGTTCGCGGAGCCGGGAGTTCGGGCCAGTCTCTCAGCCCGTATACGATGTCGGATCCCGTGCGGCCGATGATTTTCAATTGGGGCACACATTTTTCGATGAAGTCCCGGACCGAAGCGGCACCGAAATCTTGCGGCCGAAAATTCGCCACCGCGCGGCGAAGCAATATTCCGATCTCCGCGCCGAAGAGCCCTCGGTTCTTCCCAGCGCGGTCTACTTCCGCGAGGAGTAGCGGCGTAATAGTTTCGAGTTCTCGTCCCGTCATAGCAACCTCCTTGAGATTCAGAAGTATCCGAGGCTCAATGCCTCGGATACTCTGCTCATGTCGATTTAGCCTGGCGGGACAGCTTTGGCGGGGATCGTCTGTTTTTGGAGACGATCAATTCTTCAACCAACTGCAGCCCGTTCGCCATCAGGTGGTCAGCCCGATAACAACTCCGTCGACCATAAGTTCGACCGCCGTCGACGGTTCGCTAGTAAATCTACTTGCCAATGCTCTCCCTGTCAAGTTTCATGTCAAGCTTCAGTAGCGCCCGGAAAAAACAGCGAAATGAGGCGTACACCTTGGATCGAGACCGGCACGAGGCCCCTTGATCTCATTTGATCTCATTCGGCCCAAACGTTGGCCGACCCCGCCCGATGCCGTTCTGTTATCTCTCGTAAAGTCGCGGGTTTCTTGGTGGGCAGGGAGTGAATCGAACACTCGACACAAGGATTTTCATTCCATGTGTATTCTCGGATCAATCCAGCGCGGTGATCGAGCGGCCGCGCGTCTCGGGCAGTATCCAGACCATCAAAGCGCCCGTCGTCGAGAAGACTGCGCCGAGCGAAAGCGTCGCGCCGAAACCAAACCGCGCGCCGAGCGCCGCAATCAGGATCGGCGTGAAGAACTGAAATCCGCGCGTGACGTTGAGCAGCAGTCCCAGAGACGTATTGCGAATCCGCGTCGGCAACAGCTCGGCGATCATCGGCGCGACTCCGGCCCAGATACCGGTGCCGAATCCCGCCGTGAGCATCGCCGCCGAGATGAGTCCGGGCACCGCCCGCGCTGAACTCCATAGTATCGTCGGCGGGATCGTGCCGGCCGCCATCAGCATCCCGTAGGCGCAAAACGCGGGTCGGCGGCCGAATCGGTCCGCGACGCGGCCAAACGTCAGGTAGCCGAGCACGCCGCCGACCTGCATTTTCATCATCATGCGGCCTGCTCCCGCGGCGGTGAGCCCGCGCTTGAGTTCCAGGTATCCCGGCATCCACGTGTACGTGAACCAATACGCCTCGGAGTTAAGCAGGACGACTACGAACAGCAGCACGAAGATGCGCTTGTGCAGGAGAATCGCGCGCAAATCGACGCCGCGGTTCAGCTTGATGCGCGTGCGCTGCCAGACGTCGCTCTCCGGCATCCACTTCAGCACCGCGGCGACGACAAATACGGCCGGGATGGCGGAAACCATGAACGTCAGACGCCATCCGATCGCGGGTGCGAGATAACCGCCCGCCGCCGCCGCCAACAAAACCCCGAGCGGCGCGCCCGTCTGCACGTATGCTGCGTATCGGGCGCGCCGCTCGGCCGGCACGCTTTCGGCAACCAGACTTTGTCCGGGGGCCCATCCGCCGCCCATCCCGAGCCCGGTTATCGATCGAAACACGATCAGTTGGGGCAGAGTCTGGCTCAGTCCGCACAGCGCGGTGCCGACGCCGTAGATCGCGACCGTGGCTGCGATCGTTGGCTTCCGTCCGAAGCGATCGCCGAGGAAGCCGAAAATGACGCCGCCGAGCGCCGTCATCAGCAGCGACGTACCCAGCGCAATCGACGACTGCTCCGGCGTCAGATGGAGTTCGCGCGCAACCGGAACCAGCAGGAACGAGTAGAGAATCAAATCGTAAAAGTCGAAAATCCAGGCGGCGAAGGCGAGCGCGACGATCCTCAGATGAATCGCGCCGGCCGCGCGCTGGTTCATCGGCAGTTCGCGCGGATTGCCCGGGACTCCGGCCTGGGGCGGCTCTATATCGGCGACTGGCTCCATGGAATCGGGTATGGTTGGCTATCCTTGCCGGTTGCGACTGTCAAGGGAACGCGCCCGGCGGCGCGTCATTTTGACTCCGCCAAGGCGCAGCGGCGCGCTTTCGCAGTTCGGAGGAGCGAATGTTCAGAAGGTTTTTTCGATGGATTGTTCGAACGGTGGTCACACTCGCGGTGCTGTTCGCGATCGTCGCCATCTCGGATTACATCTCGCATCGGGTGCAGCCCAACTCGGTTCTGGCGGTCGAGCTCAACGGACCGGTTGTCGAGCGCGGCGGCAGCGGCCTGCTCGGCCTGTTGAGCAAAAGTCAGACGTCGCTCAACGTTCTGCGCAATGCGATCGATCAGGCGGCGAAGGATCCGAAGATCGTCGGCCTGGAAATCAAGGTTATCAACCCCGAGATGGAGCTGGCGCAGGCGCAGGAGATTGTCGGACTGATCAAGTCGTTCAAGAGCCACGGCAAATGGACGACCGCGTACATCGAGACCGCCGGCGAATCGGGCCTGGGCAATCTGCCCTACCTCGTTGCGGGCGCTGCCGATGAAGTCTCGCTGATGCCGCGGGGAGACCTCAACCTGATGGGAGTGCAGCTGCGCGAGCTGTTCATGCGCGGCACGCTCGACTGGCTGGGGATCGCGCCGAACTTTGCCTCGGCGGGGCAGTACAAGAGCGCGGCCAACATGTTCACCAACAAGGACTTCACGGCGGCGCAAAAGGAAGAGGACGAAGGGCTGGCCGGGAGCCTGTTCGATCAAATCGTCGCGGCGATCGGCGCCGAGCGTAAGCTCAGTCCCGACGCGGTCAAGACCTTGATCGATCAAGCGCCGTTGAATGCGGACGCGGGCCTGAAGGCGCGCCTGGTGGATCGACTCGAGTACGAGGACGAATTCAGCGATCGCGCGAAGCACCATGGCGGCTCGCTTCACAAGCTGGTTGACTACGCCAATTACGCGCGTGCGAGCCTGTTCTCCAACTTTGGCGGCGGAGATCAAATCGCGGTGATTTACGGTGAGGGAGAGATCCAGCGCGGCGGCGAAGGCTTCAATCCATTTTCAAGTCCCGGCACCGAAGCGATGACTGCCGACGACATGGCCAAAGCGTTCAAGTCCGCGCGTGAGGATGACGACGTTCGCGCCGTTATTTTGCGGGTCGATTCACCCGGAGGCTCGATGCTCGCGTCGGAACTCATCGCCCGCGAGGTCGAGCTCACGGCGAAAAAAAAGCCCGTGGTCGTCAGCATGTCGGGATACGCCGCTTCGGGCGGATACTTGATATCGATTCCCGCGGCGAAGATTGTCGCCGAACCCGGCACGATCACCGGCTCGATTGGCGTGCTCGGCGGCAAGTTTAACGTCTCGCCCGCCGTGCAAAAAATTTATGCGAACACCGACGCGGTGAGCCGCGGAGCAAACGTCGGAATGTTCGACATGTGGGCCGACTTCACGCCCGCGCAATCCAAACAATTCCAGGATGAGATTATGCGCGACTACCAGTACTTCCTGAAACTGGTCGCGGCCGGCCGCCATATCACGGTGGAGCAGGCCGATGCGGTCGCGCAGGGACGGGTCTGGACAGGAGAGCAGGCGCTCAAGATGAAGCTGGTCGATTCGCTTGGCGGACTCGATGACGCGATGGCGGCCGCGAAAGGATTGGCGCGCCTCGCTCCCGATCAGCCGGTCGGAATCATCGAGCTGCCCGAGCAGCCGGGACTGCTGCAATCGCTCACCAGCGGCAGGATGGTCGCGTCGATCGCGCAGCGCCCGGCTGCGCGAATCGCCGAGCCGGTCATCGAGCTGATTCGCTTGGCGCTCAGCGGTCACGCGATGTTCAGCGCTGCGTATTGTCCGGTGGCGCCGATGCTCTGATCGCATTGGGAGAAGGTCTCGTGCGGCAAACAATCATCGGCCTGCTGATGGTGGCGTTGACAGCGGCGTTTTTCTACTGGGTGGGAAGGCGCCGTTACAAGTGCCCGTATTGCGGACGCGTCGTCAGGTATGACGACGTCAACTGTTCGCACTGCGGCAACGACATGAAGTATCGCCATCGCGCCGGTCCTGAGGCGGTTCCCAGGGCGGCGGCGGACCTGCGGCCTGCCCGGCGCCGGCCTTCCGGCGGCCGCTCTTCTCGGAGATGAGCGCAGCTCGGGCGCGGCGCGACCGGCACATTGCTCGAAAATCGCGGCTACATGCCCTGCTGGGCGTGGCAGTCGGAGCAAATTCCGTACAGTTCCATCTTGTGCCGGGTCAGCGTCACGCCGAGATCGCGGGCGACGATGTTTTGCATGCGCTCGATCGCGGCGTTCTCAAACTCGATGATTCGGCCGCATCGCTCGCAGATGAAATGGTCGTGATGGCGCTCGCCGACGGCTTCGTAACGCGCCTGGCCCTCGTCAAAATGGCGCTCGTACAACAGCGCGCATTCCTTGAGCAGGCGCAGCGTCCGGTAAATCGTCGCATAGCCGACGTGCGGGTTGATCTGCTTGACCTTCGCATGCAGTTCTTCGGCGCTGATATGATGTCCGAGCTCGAAGAATACGCGCGCGATGTCGTCGCGCTGACCGGTGGACTTGAGCCCCCGCTCCTTGAGCCGGACGTGGAAGACATGCATCCGCTCTTCCGCGCTGATCGCAGGTTTGCGATCGATTACGGTGTGACCAGCCGACGCGGTTTCGCCGGGGCGCGGCATCGCAGCGCTCAGGCTGGGGCGTCTCCGAGGTGAACGACGCGCCGTGCCGCGGGCGACAGGTATAAGGATTCGAGATCGCGCAAGCGCAGCGCCTCGGCAATCACTTCGAGCTGCTCGGCGGCAGGCTGATCGCGATCGATAATGAGGAGGTTCTTGTCGCGCAACCGGCAGGCGCCGCCGCGCGTGCGGTAGCCAATTTCGCGCATGATCTTTTCACGACGGACCTCGAGCCCGACGCGCTCGGCAGCCTCGGCGAGCTCGTCCACGATTCTCATCATCCGCGCCTCGCTAAGTTCGCTCATTTCACCCGCCTGCTTGCGCAATCGATTGTGGCTGCGGCCGCGCCCCCTCTTGAGGCAGCACCGCGCGGCATGTTATCGCGGTAATTGACGCGGAGGTCACGCACTTGATCAAAAAGATCCTCGTCGGTATCGACACCTCCGAGCACTCCCACAACGCACAGGCGTATGCCTTCTATTTTGCCCGAATCTTCAATGCGTCGCTGATCGGATTGCATGTCGTCGATATCGTATCGATCGAGGGCTCCTTTTTCCATGATATATCAGGTTCGCTTGGGCTGGAACCATATTTGGACTTCTCGTCCAAGATGCGCGAGGTGCTGACCGCCCGGGGCCGCGGCGCGCTCGACGAATTTGCCGCTGCGGCACGCCGCGAGAATATTGCGGTCGAGACCGTGATCGACATGGGAATCGTAGCCAACCAGATTTGCGAGCGGGCGCGCAGCGCCGATCTCGTGATGATCGGCCATCGCGGCGTCAACGAAAAGTTCTCGACCGGGCTTTTGGGTTCGACGGCGGAAAGCGTTGCGCGCAAATCTCCACGCCAGCTGTTCATCTCGCCGAGGCGATTTCGCGAGGTCAAACGCCCCGTGCTGGCGTACGACGGCAGCGAACGCGCATCGCGCGCGATGCGCTCGGCGGCGGAAATCGCCAACGGCCTCGGCGTTCCGATAACCGTCATTACCTGCGCGCGCGATCCCAAGCTGGGCGAGCGGACTCTGGCCGAAGCGCGCACCTACTTCGAGAACTACACGCCCAAGGCCGAGTTCAAGCTGCTGCAGGGTCACGCCAACGAGGAAATTGTGAAGTTCCTCAAAGAGCACGATGCCGACCTGCTCTTCATCGGCGCCTACGGGCACAGCAGGATTATCGAGATGGTGCTCGGCTCGACCACTGAGTTCGTGCTGCGCAACTCGCCCTGCCCGGTGTTCCTGGCGCGCTAGGCTTGCGGTTCCTCGGCGCGCTGACGGATGAAGCGGCCGAGCAACAGGCGCATCGATTCGATCGGCTGTATCCCAATCATCGGGAACTCGCCCAGGATAAACGTCGGGAAACCGAGCGCGGAAAACTCGTCGGCCTCGCGCTTGTGCTCGGCCAGCCGCGCGGACATCGCTCCGCTGTCGAGCGCTGCGCGAAACTTCGATCGATCGATGCCGGCGCGCTGTGCAATCGCGTCGAGCACTCCGTGATCCGCGATATCGGTGCCTTGCTCGAATGCCGCGCGAAAGACCGCTTCGTGATACGCCGGGAAAACGCCCGCGTCACGCGCGATTTCCGATCCTTGCAGCGCGGGCATCGAATCGATCCAGCTCGGCGGCGGCGCAACGCAAATGCCCGTCTCCGCCGCGACCAGCAGTACCTTTTGCCGCTCGCGCTCGCCCAGCACGCGGCCGGGCTTGAAGCGAAAATCGCGCGTCGCGATCGGCACGGCCTTCCACAGCGCCTCGAAGCCGAGTTCGTCCTCGAGCTCGGCGACGATTCGCCACGCGATGTAGCAAAGCGTCGAGGCGTAATCGAAGTAGATTGGAATCCGAATCCGGCTCATATTTTCGCGACGCCATCCGTTCGCGCTGACTCCGATAATCTCCCGTTCAAGCATCGCCTGCAATTGGCTCGGGCATCCCGCGCGGCGCTTGCGCGGCTCAGGCCGCGCGCACATTCTTGATGCACAATGTCTTCAAATCGCCGGCCAGTTCTCAAATTGGGTGTCGTTGACTTCGGCGTCGAGAACGCGACGCTGCCCGGAGGCGTGCAGGTCGATCTCGCCGTCATTCGCCATCCCGGCGCCAGCGCGATCGTCGCACTCGATTCTGATCCCGACCTGAATGTTGCGATGCTGCGTCAGTATCGGCACGCGATCGGCGGCTGGATGTGGGAGGTTCCCGCGGGATGCCGCAACGCCGGCGAGGACGCGCTCGGATGCGCGCGGCGCGAACTCGGCGAAGAGGCCAGCGTCGCGGCCGCGCGATGGGACCATCTTGGGTCGATTATCACGATTCCAAGTTTCTGCGACGAGCGAATCGAGCTCTACCTGGCGCGCGAGTTGTCAGCGGGAGCGGGCACGCTCGATCACGACGAGGTGATCGCCGTCAGCCGCGTGCCCTTCCAGGAGACGTTTGCGATGATTCGTCGCGGCGACATCGTCGATGCGAAGACAATCGTCGCGCTTTATCGCGCCCGCGACTTTCTCGACCTGGAGCGCCGCGGCTAAGACTCGCTAACCGGCGCATCCATTGCGTGTGAACGGTGAACGGCGTTGTGCGCCGCAGACCTGCTACTGGATTACTACTTCGTCCGGAAAGAGGAACGTGGTGGCGCCGTCGTCGAATTGCACCAGATACATGCGCCGGTCCAGATTATTTACCTCACGCAGGATGCGTGGTTGTTCGCTGAATCGACTGCGCCCATCGTGGTCGCGCACGGGTTTCTGCAGCTTGCAATGCCTTCCGACCAATTTCGCTGTGTTTATGCTGCTCATCATATTTCTACCCCTCCACTTCCTCCTGGCCATCGACCGACACCCTCATCCTGACTCTAATACTAGCAATCTTTGGGCCTAATATTTATACGTCTGGCAGGGGTCCGCGTTTCATTTATCCAGAGCTGTGGAAAACCGCGTAAATCAACGGTTTTCATGTTTTCTCGACGAGATTTGAGCATTGACGCCCTGGTCTGCGTTTCCGATTCGCGGTACTGCACTGACCGATTACAGGCATCTTTTTGCTAAGTTCGGGATTTGATGTTCAGATAAGCACCGGGAAGACAAACCTCGGAAAACCGCGCTCCGGATCGATCCGATGACGAAACCCAGCTCAGGAAAGCACTAATCAGATGCCTACAATGTATCCGCTCGTAATGGGCCGGCGCGCGATACTTGCGACGGAGCACTATCTTTCCACCTCTGCCGGTGCGCGAATTTTCGCTCGTGGCGGAAATGCCACCGACGCTGCCGTCGCTGCAACATTCGTCGAGGGCGTCGTCAACCCGCACATGCATACGATCGGCGGTGAGGCGCCAATGCTGATTTATTCGGCATCTGCCCGCCGCGTGGTCGCAATCAACGGCAATATGATGGCGCCAGAGCGCGCGACAATTGCCCATTACCGTTCGCTGGGTCTCGAACTGATCCCTGGGACCGGGCTGCTTGCCGCCGGTGTCCCCGCAGCCTTCGACGCGTTGGTGACTGCGCTAAGAGATTTCGGGACCAAATCTCTGGCCGACGTTCTTGAGCCGGCGCTGGAACTTGCGGGCGACGGTTTCCCGATGCACGTGGGACTGTCTGGCGAGGCTGGCGGCCCTGACGATGCGGTCGCTGGGGCGGGCGCGTCGATCCGGAGCAATGCCCGGCGGTTCCTTGCCAAATGGCCGTCTTCAGCGCGCGTTTATCTGCCCGATGGCAAAGTCCCGCAGCCCGGAAGCGTGCTCAAGAATCCGGCGCTTGCCAACTTTTTCAAGCGTGTGCTCGATGCCGAGTCAGCCGCAAGGAATCGTGGGCGCCAAGCCGGCCTCGACGCCGCGCG
Organism: Candidatus Binatus sp.; assembly: GCF_036567905.1. Taxonomy (NCBI): domain Bacteria; phylum Candidatus Binatota; class Binatia (SeqCode); order Binatales (SeqCode); family Binataceae (SeqCode); genus Binatus (SeqCode); species Binatus sp. (SeqCode). The sequence goes on along the minus strand of NZ_DATCTO010000074.1, from coordinate 14,452 downwards.
CGAGCGCTTCTATCGGGGCGACATTGCGCGCGAAATCGTCGCCTGGTCCGACGCCAACGGCGGCTTGCTCGCCGCCTCCGACCTCGAGCGCTTCACCACTCGAATCGAATCGCCCGTGAGCGCGGACTATCGCGGCGCCACGGTCTTCAAGTGCGGGCCATGGTCGCAGGGTCCTGTCTTCCTTCAGCAGCTCAAGTTGCTCGAAGGCTTCGACCTGGCCGCGATGGGCCACAACTCCGCCGGCTATATCCACACTGTCATCGAGGCCGCCAAGCTCTCGTTTGCCGATCGCGAGGCTTACTACGGAGACCCTGAATTCATCGACGTTCCCATCGCCGGATTGTTGAGCGATCGTTACGCGGCGATTCGTCGCGAGCTTATCGATTCCGGGCGCGCCTCGATGGATCAGCGGCCGGGCGATCCGATTGCGATGCGTGCGTTGCGGGGCGCTCCCGCCGCCGGCGCGCGCCCATGGGGCGCGGGCACGATTCACGTCGCGGCTGCCGACCGCGACGGCAACATGATCGCCGTCACCGCCAGCGGCGGATGGATTCCCAGCTCGCCGGTGATCGACGCGCTTGGCTTTCCGCTGGGAACGCGGATGCAGACTTTTTATCTCGACGAGCGCCATCCCAACGCGCTCGAACCCGGCAAGCGCCCCCGCACCACGCTGTCGCCGTCGCTCGCGATGGTGAAGGGCGAGCCGTACCTGGCGTTCGGCACGGAAGGCGGCGATCAGCAGGATCAATGGATGCTGCAATTTTTTCTCAACGTGGTTGATTTCGGAATGGACTTGCAGGCCGCCATCGAGGCGCCCAAGTTTTCGACGCTGCATTTCCGCTCGACGTTCTCTCCCCACGACAATCGCCCCGGAGTCTTGCGCATCGAGGATCGAATCCCCGCGAGCGTGCGCGACGCGCTCGCCGCGCGCGGCCATCAGATCGAAGTCCGGCCGCCGTGGTCCGAGGGTCACGTGCTCGCGGTGCAGATCGACACGAAATCCGGCGTGCTCTCGGGCGGTGCCGATCCGCGCGGTCAGGCCGCGCCCGTAATGCCCGCGCAAGTGATCGGCTGGTAGGCAGGGGCTAGCCCCTGCACCCGGGTAAGGAGAGGGTGCAGTCCGTGAGGTCGATCGTTCCTTGTGTCATCCCGAGCGAAGTCGAGGGACCCCGGATCTGATTCCTTAGTGCTGCACGTCGCGCTCGGCATCGCGCGAGCGGGCCTCGCAGCCGAAGCGAATAGTCCGGCGGGCCGACCCGGATTTTTGCCGTGATGCGATAACCCTTGCGGCAACTGGAGAAGATGAATATTCGTTTATGACGCGCGACAATTTCGGACATTTGTAGGAATTCCTGCTACGCTCCATGTCCGAAATGGTTGATCGTCCACGCAGAAGGTAGAAAACTAGCGGTGGATAGACAAACACCCCTGCGGTTGGCTGGGAACTGTTGCAGCCGTTGGCAGGCATGAAAACTGCTCCCCATGAAAGGAGGAAGCTCGTGCGGACAAATGTGGCGTCGTTAATTAAAGGTCTGCTCGTGGCGATCGCGATTGTGGCGGTCATGGGATGCTCGGGACAGCCACTCTCGACACGTGAGAAGGGCACGTTCATCGGCACCGGAGTCGGAGCCGCAACCGGCGCGATCATTGGCGCCGCGGTCGGGGCGCCGCTGGCAGGGGCCGCGATCGGCGGCGGTATCGGCGCGCTTGGCGGATACGTGGTCGGCAACGAGATGCAGAATCAGGAAACCACCAACGCTCAAACTCAGACGCAGATTCAATCGCAGCAAAAGCAGATCGAAAATCAGCAACAGCAGATTCAGCAATTGAAGAGCCAGAGCGAAACCGAATAGCAGGCGGAGAAGGGATATGCGCAAACATGCAATTGCGACAGGTACATTCGCCGTTGCCGCGCTTTCCCTTGTCGCCGGATGCTCCGGGACGCCGCTTTCCACGCGTGAGGAAGGCACCCTGGGCGGCGCGGGTATCGGCGCCGCCACCGGCGCGATTATTGGGGCCGCGGTCGGCGCGCCGCTGGCAGGCGCTGCTATCGGCGCCGCGGCGGGAGGGGTAGGCGGCTTTGCGATCGGCAACGCGATGCAGAATCAGGAGACCGCCAACCAGCAGACCCAGACACAGGTCCAGCAGCAGCAACAGGAATTGGAACAGCAGCGTCAACAGATTCAGCAATTGAAGACACAGCAGGAAACCGAATAGCTCGGCTGACGTATAAACATTGGAAGATGGAGGTTCTCATTATGCGCAAAAGTATTGGAGTAATCATGAGTCTGGCGCTGGCGGGAACGCTCGTTCTTGCAGGATGCACGGGGCAGCCGCTCTCGACTCGTGAAGAAGGCACCCTCGGGGGCGCGGCGCTGGGTGCGGGCGGAGGTGCGCTGGTCGGGATGGCCGTCGGCCATCCTCTGGCGGGTGCCGCGATCGGCGGTGTTCTGGGTGGCGGGACCGGCTACGTAGTCGGCAACCAGATGCAGAATCAGGAAAACGCCAACGCACAGACCCAGCAGCAGGTGCAGCAGCAACAGCAAGAGATCGAGAACCAGCGTCAGCAGATTCAACAGCTCAAATCGCAATCGGAAACCGAGTAATCGGACAGCGAGATCGGCCGAAAAGGGCGGCGCCGCATTCGGTGCCGCTCTTTTTCTTTCTCATCCGGCCTGATTCACGCAGGCTTGCACAGCTTGCATGCTCTCAGCCCGGCGTGTCCCGCGCACCTGGCGTCCGCGAAGATCAGCAGCTTTGCTGGATCCGCGCGCCGCGCCGCCGAGCAGTCGGGTCGGCAGAAGATTCCGGTGCGTCGATGGCCCATCACGGCGAGCGCCGGCAATCGCAGATCGCGCCCGACATCGAATCCCTCCGCGCGCAGCAGCTTGATCTTGTTGTCCACGCCGCCGCCGTAATTGCCGATGGTTCCGTCGGAGCGAATCACGCGATGACAGGGCACGAAGATCGGAATCGGATTCGACGCCATCGTGTTGCCGATCGCGCGCTGGCTGTCGGGCTGTCCAACCGTCGCGGCCAGCCCGTGATAAGTGATCACCGCGCCGGGCGGAACTTCTCGAAGCGAGGCGTACGCGCGGCGCTGGAAGTCGCTCTCGACCAGGCTCAGATCCACCGGATGCACCGTCGCATTGAAGTCGCCCTCGAACACGCGATCGATTTCCGCGCCGATCCGGCGGGCACTCGCCTCATTCTCGATCAGATCGAACTTCCTGCGCAGCATCGCGAGCGTCCGCTCGCCCCCGCTTATGAAGAGAAAGTGAATCGCCGCCAGGCCGCGGTCGCTCTCCGCAACCAGCAGACGCCCAAGCGGCGACGCAATCACGCCGACCCGCGCCTGCGGCCGGCGGATAATCTTCATCGCGCGCTCGATGCGAGGCCGCGTCCGCCGGATCATTGCGTCGAGCACCCGGTCGTCGATCGGCGCACTCTCGTTGGCTTGCGTCGCCATGCGATTGGTCTTCATCTTGATTACTCGTCTAGCCCGAGTTTCTTCAGTTTTTTCACTGCCTGATAGACGCTTGCCCGCGCGCTCTCGGCCGAGCAATTCAGCGCCGTGCCGATCTCCGCATATTCGAGCCCCGCGAACTTGCGCATCATCAATGCCTGACCCTGCTTGCCGGGCAGCCGCGAGATGGCTCTCTTTAAATGAAGCGCGTCCTCGGGTCCGCCATTGAGCCGGTTCGGCGCGTTATCGGCCGGCGCTGCGCCGTCCGCAGTCTCGCTGGCGATCACGCGCCCGCGGCGCATCCTGTCCCGCGCGCGATTGCGGCACAGGTTCGATGCGATTCGAAAAATCCACGGCCGCAGTCCGTCTTTCGATTGCAGCGTGGGGTAGGCGCGATAGGCGCGCAGCCACGTTTCCTGGAACAGGTCCATCGCATCCTCGCGGTCGCCGGTCGAGCGCATCAGGAAGCGCATGATCTCGCGTTCCATGCTTTTCATCGCCTCTTCGAACGGCGGCGGGATCCCTATTTCGCATGCCCGGCCCATTACGATATCTATAACCCCGCTCGAGCCGATTCGTGAATCGAGCGGGGTCGTGCCGATGCTGTTGTTCCGCAACCGGCGCGCTGCATTTGACGCGAGCCTCGACTACTGGGCGATCGCGCGGAGGTCCTTATGGATGCGACTGTCTGGATCGCGTTGTGGGCAGTTCTGTTCCTGGCCAGCCATCTGATCATATCGTCGTCTGCCGTTCGACCTCGGTTGATAAATGCGGTCGGCGAACAGCCATATCTCGGTATCTATTCACTAATCGCATTCGCGACGCTGGGACCGTTAATCTACGAATTCGCGCGCAACAAGCACGCCGGCCCCTTGCTTTGGGCTCTGCGCGCGGTGCCCCCGTTTCGAGAGCTTGCGTGGTTGCTAATGTTGACAGCGCTGATCCTGTTGGTCGGGAGTTTCATCACTCCGAATCCGGGCACAATGGGCGCGCCTGCCGCCGGGCTTGAACCGCGTGGCCTCCTGAAGATCACGCGACATCCGGCTTTTGTTGGATTCACCCTGTTTGGAATTGCGCACATGCTGATGAACGGACGGGCCGGCGACGTGATTTTCTTCGGCCTGTTCCCCGTGCTCGGAATCATCGGCGGGATGCATCAGGACCGGCGCAAGATTCGCGAACTTGGCGATCGCTATCGCCAGTTCGTCGCGAAGACCTCGTTCGTGCCGTTCGCGGCGCTAATCGGCGGGCGCGTTCGATGGGCCGGCAATGACATGCCGTGGGCGGCGATTGGCGTGGGCGTAGTGCTGACGGTTGCAATCGTCGCGCTGCATCCGATGATCTTCGGCGGCCATCCGCTCGGTTAGGCGGGTCGCGCTGGCGTGTTTGCCGGTGGCGGAAGCCTGAACAGGCGCGCGGCGTTCGCAATCACCTGCGCGCCGAGCGCAGCGGCGTCAGCGCATCGAAGATTCGCGAGCATTTCGAGCGTGCGAGTGACATAGGCCGGCTCGTTGCGCTTGCCCCGATACGGCTCGGGCGCGAGATAAGGTGCGTCCGTCTCCACCATCACCCGATCATCGGGAACGATCGACGCGGCCTCGCGAACCGCCGCGGAATTTTTGAACGTGATGATGCCCGAGAATGAGATGCACAGTCCGAGCGCGAGGAACTCGCGCGCCGCGCTGGCGTCGCCGGTGAAGCAATGAATCACGCCGCCGCGCGGTGGAATCCCGGTCTCGCGCGCAATCTCGACGAGCCGGCGCTCCGCGTCGCGGCAATGAATCACGATTGGCAGATCGAGTTCGGCGGCGAGCGCAAGATGCGCACGCAACGATGCTTCCTGCGCTTGCGGCGGCGAGTGCATGTAATGGAAATCGAGTCCGCTCTCACCGATCGCGACAACTTTTTTCGACGCGGCGAGCGCGCGCAACTGTGCGATTCGCTCTTGCGTGCAATCGTGGGCGTCGTGGGGATGCACGCCGACGGCGGCGAAGACATTCTGATGACGCTCGGCGATTGCAACAGTCAGTCGATCGTTGTCGATCGGTCCGATCGCGCCGACCGAGATGATTTGCGCCACGCCGGTGCCGGATGCGCGCGCGATCACGGCTTCGACGTCGTCGCGGAACTTTGCGTCGGCGAGATGGCAATGCGTATCGACGATCATCAGGTGCGGGCTTTCTTGTCGATGCGCGGGAACAGCGGCGTCGTCGGATTTACGCGATGCCCCGGCCTGATGCCATCCCCATACGCCGCGCGCGCGAGTTTCTCATCGACATTGAGCAGGCCGAGAATCTTTTTCGACGCTACCGGCATGAACGGCTCGAGCGTGTCGGCGACGACGCGCAATCCCTCGACCAGGTTGGCCAGGATTTGCGCGACGCGCGGCAGCTTGGCGGGATCTTTGGCGAGTGTGAACGGCGAGGTCGCGACAATATACTTGTTGGCCGCATCGAGCGCGTGCCAGATGGCTTCCAGAGCGCGATTGAACGCGAGCTCCTCGACCAGCGGCGCGACCCGCGCCGGTATCGCGGCGAACGTATCGGCGAGCGCAACGTCGAGCGGGTCGGCGTCTGCGCCCGCGCCGGGCGCCGCCGTGATCGCGCCCTGGAAGTATCGCGCCGCCATCGAGAGCACGCGGCTGGTCAGATTGCCGAGATCGTTGGCCAGGTCCGAGTTGTAGCGATCGATCACGCGCTCCTCGGAGAAGTCGCCGTCGAGGCCGTAGGTGAATTCGCGCAAGATGAAGAAGCGTAAAACGTCGGGGCCGACAGTTTGCTGATAGGCGACGGGGTCCTCGATGTTGCCCGAGCTCTTCGACAGCCGCGCGCCGCCGAAATTCATAAATCCGTGGACGTTCAGATGACGATAAGTCGGCAAGCCCACCGCCATCAGCATCGCGGGCCAGTACACCGCGTGCGTCTTGAGGATGTCCTTGCCGATGAAGTGTTCGGTGACCGGCAGGATTGCTTTCAGTGACGCGTCGTCCGTGTTGGGCAGCTCGCTCATGTAGGCCCACAGCGCGTCGTACCAGACGTAGGTGACGTACTTGTCGTCAAACGGCAGCGCGATGCCCCAATCGAGGCGCGCCTTGGGACGCGAGATGCAAAGGTCCTCGAGCGGTTCGTCGAGCATCCGCAGCGCCTCGTTGCGATAGCGCTCGGGGCGGATGAAGTCGGGATTTTTCTCGATGTTGCGGCGGATAGCCTCGCGGTATTTCTCGAGCTTCAGGAAATAGTTGCCTTCCTTGATAGGCTCGGCGGGCCGATTGTGCACCGGACAGATGTTGCCGGGCAGCAGTTCCTTCTCGGTATAAAAGCGCTCGCATCCGACGCAGTAGAGGCCTTCGTAGTCCTTGAAGTAGATGTCACCGGACTGGTAAGTGCGCGCGAGCATCCTCTGCACGAACGCCTCATGCACGGCGTCGGTGGTGCGGACAAAGATATCGTAGCTGATGTCCAGCCCGGCCCATCCTTGCCGAAAGAGCGCGCTGATTTTGTCGGCGAAGGCCTTCGGATGGAGTCCGATCGCGTCGGCGGCGCGCTTGTTTTTGTCGCCGTGCTCGTCGGTGCCGGTGAGGAAAGTGACGTTGGCGGGGCCGAGCTTGCGGCGCTGAAACCGCGCGAACGCGTCGGTCGCCAGCATTTCGTAGGCATGGCCGACATGGGGCGGCCCGTTGCTGTAGATGATCGCGGTCGTGATGTGGATGCGGTTTGCCATCAGGAGTTCAAGAGTAGCGGGTCACTCGGCGCCGCGCGAGCAGGGGCCAGCCCCTGCACCTTAGTCAGGAGGAGATGCGGATGGCGTTAAGCTGCGACAGTGTTAGATAATGGTCCGCACGGAGGAATTGCCGCATGATTGTCGTCCATCACCTAAACGATTCCCGCTCACAACGAATCCTCTGGCTGCTCGAAGAGCTCGGCCTGCCGTATGAGATCAAGCCCTACCAGCGCGATGCGCAAACCCGGCTTGCGCCACCGGAATTGAAGAAGGTTCACCCGCTGGGCAAGTCGCCGGTCATCACTGATGGCAATCGGACCATCATCGAATCAGGCGCGATAATCGACTACCTGATACGCCGCCACGGCAAAGGCCGCCTGCAGCCCGCGCCCGAGACTCCGGCGTATGACGAGTACATGCAGTGGATGCACTATGCCGAAGGCTCGGCGATGCTGCCGCTGATGCTCAACCTTTATGTCACGCGCCTGGGTGCAGCGGCGGCGCCACTGATGCCGCGCATCGAGAGCGAGATTGCCAATCATCTCGGTTACATCGATGGCGCCTTGAAGGGCCGGCAGTTCATTGTGGGAGACACCCTGACCGGCGCTGACATCCAGATGAGCTTTGTAGGCGAGGTGGCCGGCGCGTTCGGCAAGCGCGCGCAGTATCCCAACCTCGACGCATGGATCAGGCGCTTGCACGAGCGGCCTGCCTACAAGAAAGCGCTGGAACGCGGTGGCGCGTACAACCTTGCGAACTGAAGACGCGCCGCCGATCACGAATGCGATAGCCGGCAATCAGATCGATGCGCCGCGCCGGGACGTGAGGCGGTAAGGACGCTTGCTACTGCGGGCGCGAGGCGACCAAATCCTCAAGCGTCACTTCGACCACGCCGCCGTCTTCCTCGCGCTGAACCAGCACCGTCTGCTTGAGGGTATTCTGGCGAACCACTCTGCCGTCGCCCTTGACGCATTGCACGCGCTTGCCGACGTTGGGCAGCGCGCGCTTGAGTTCGACGTAGCTGGCGTATTCGTAGCGCAGGCAGCATTTCAGGCGCCCGCACATCCCGGCCAGCCGCGAGGGGTTCAGCGCGAGGCCCTGCTCGCGCGCCATCTTGACCGTGACCGCCTCGAAGTCGCGCAGCCAACTGGAGCAGCATAGCTCGCGTCCGCACGGACCGATCCCGCCCGTGACTTTGGTCTCATCGCGGGCGCCAATCTGTTTCATCTCGACGCGAACGCGCAGCGTGTTGGCGAGATCGCGGACCAGGTCGCGGAAATCGATGCGGCCCTCGGCGACGAAATAGAAGACGACCTTGCGCCCGTCGAGGGTGTAGTCGGCGCTGACGAGCTTCATCTGGGTGCGGCTCTCGCGGACGCGCTCGACGCACAAGCGGCGCGCGTGCGCCTCACGCGAGAGGGTTTCCCGCTCGGCGTGGAAGTCGGTCTCGGAAGCAATGCGGATAACGGGACGCAGCGCGGAAAGATCGATCGTTTGCGCGGGTTCGTGCGGCTCGATCTCGACGGTGCCGAGGCGGGCGCCGTTCTCGCTTTCGACCAGCACGCGTTCGCCGCGGCGCAGGGTCCGGTCGCCGGCCAGGAAATTATACAGATGGCCGGCCTGCTGGAGACTGACGGCGACGATTTTCGCAGTCGGTTGCGAGCCTTCAAACGGATCGATGTCAGCCACTATCTTCTACTCACCCCGCATCGCATGGCCGGCGATAGTCCACCAATTCTCTGCCTGCAGCCGAGGATTGGCGTTCGCTTCGACCGCTTCGCTGGCGCGCACTGCCGCCTCGATACATTTCACGATCGCATCGACCCCGAGACTATCCGCCAGGCTGGCCAATTGCGGCCTGGACTCGGGCGCAAACGCCACGAAATCGGCCTTCAGCAGTTTGTAGCATAGTATTTCTTCGAGCAGTCTTGCGAGCAGTTCGAAATTGCCGGCGGCGGCGTCGCGGTTGGCGAAGAACTCCTGGGCGAGAGACTGCGCACGGGCGAAATCGATCGATTTTGCAGTGCCGAGCGCGTCGAGGAGTTCCTTCATCGGCGGTTCATCGCCGTCGGCCAGTGCGATCGCATTTGCAGCGCTGCCGCGAGCCAGCAACGCAAGCCCACTGGCGCGAGCTTTATCGTCAACGCCATGCGCGGCAAGGATAGCCTCGAGATCGGCGGCCTGGAGCGCGGGAAATCTGACCGTGCGCGTGCGCGAGCGGACGGTGTCGAGCAGGGCGCGCTCGCTGGCCGATACCATGATGATGATTGCGTGGCCGGGCGGCTCTTCGAGCGTCTTCAGCAGCGCGTTCTGCGCGGGAATACCGAGGCTCTCGGCGTCGTCGATAATTGCCATGCGAACCGATGAGCGCGACGGCCGGATTCCAAGCCGCGCAATCAGCTCGCGGACCTGATCGATCAGAACTTCGGTGCGGCCAACCGGCCGCGATACGCAGGTGAAATCCGGATGCACGCCGGTTGCGATTTGCACGCATGCGGAGCAGCAGTCGCATCGCGGCGTGTCCGCCTCGGCGGCGCGCGCGCGCGTGCGCTCGGCCTGCGGCGCAATGCGGACGGGGCATCGCGCGGGAGTGCAGCAGAAATTCTCGCCGGGCGATCGCTCGCACATCATGGCGTGGACCAGGCTGGTTGCGACCAGCGCCTTGCCGACGCCGCGCGGGCCCGCAAAGAGGTAGGCATGCGAGGGCCGGCTGCGCAATTCGGCGAGCAGCCGGCTTGCGGTTTCGCGATGCCCGCGGATCGAAGTTATGGGCATGGCGATTGAGTCATCGGCGGGCGAGCAGCTCGTCCACGGCGTGGCGGATGCCGGCGCTGACGGCGGCAACCGGACGGTCGGCGTCGATCACGACGACCCGCGCGGGCTCGGCCTTCGCGATCGCGAGAAAACCGTCGCGCACTCTGCGATGGAAGTCGGCGCGCTCGCCCTCGAAGCGGTCGGAGCCGCGGCCGGTGCCCATTGCTCGCGCGCGGGTGCGCTCGAGGCCGGTCTCGACCGGCAGGTCCAGCACGATAGTCAGGTCGGGCGTCACGTTGTCGCTGGCGAGCCGGTTCAGCTCGCCGAGCAGTTTGAGATCGAAGCCGCGGCCGTGGCCCTGGTAGGCGGTGGTCGAATCCGAATAGCGATCGGAAATCACGATTTCGCCGGCGGCGAGCGCGGGCCGGAGTTTTTCGCGGACGTGCTGCGCGCGATCGGCAAGCACCAGCAGCAGTTCCGCGGCTACGTCCAGCGAAACGGCAGGATCGAGAAAAATCGCGCGAATCGTTTCGCCGGCGCGCGTGCCGCCCGGCTCATGGGTGACGGTTACGCGCCGCCCGCCTTTGCGCAACGCGTCGCCCAGGATTGCGGCCTGGGTGGTCTTGCCACTTCCTTCGACGCCTTCGAGCGTGATGAATACACCGGCTGCCATCGGTTAGCTGGATTGGAACGTTGCGCGTCCTTATCCGCCAAGATACCAGCGCGTCAGTTCAGGCTGAAAGAGCGCGAAGACGCCGGCGGCCAGCGCCAGATACGGACCGAACGGAACTTCGGTGCGCAGAATCGAGACGTCTGCTTCCTCCGGATCGGTCACGGGGTCGCCGAGCGGAGCAGGTGAAGTTGCGCCGCCGCCGGTGAGCGCGAATGCGATTCCGCCGATCGCGCCGATTACCGAACCGAAAAACAAAGTGAACAAAACTCCCGTCCAGCCGAGAAATCCACCGACCATCCCCAGCAGCCACACGTCGCCCAGGCCCACGCCCTCGCGCCCGCGGACCAGGCGGTAGAAATAACCGGTGCCATACAGGACGCCGCCACCCAGCGCGATTCCGATCAACGAACTCTTCCAGCCGACCTCCGGCATCATCAGCGCCGCGGCGATGAATCCCACCAGCGTCCCGGGCCAGGTAATGATGTTCGGAATCAGCCGCCAGTCGTAGTCCACAATCGCGACGACCCACAGCGCGGCGCATAGTACGAGGCGCGCGAACGCGTCGGGGATCGGGAAGGCGAGGTAGAGATAGAGGGCGCTGATGGCGAGTCCGAATTCGGCGAGAAAATGGCGGAACGGGATCGGCGCGCTGCACATCACGCATCGCCCGCGCAGTCCGAGGTAGGCGAGAATCGGGATGTTTGCCCACCATGGAATCGCGCGCTCGCAACTCTCGCAAAATGAGCGCGGGGTGACGATCGAAAGATCGCGAGGGAGCCGATACGCAACCATGCAGACGAAGCTGCCGACGCTCGCGCCGAAGATGAACGCAATTGCGGCGCCGATTCCGGTGGGCATGTCGAGTGTCATAGCGTCACCATAACATACGCGGCGTCAGCGGTGAGCGGCAGGCGCTCGTCGCCGCGAGGTCAGTGCTGGCATTTCGGACAATAGAAGCTGGCGCGCTGGCCCACGATCGCATTCTTGATCGGCGTCGAGCAGGTGCAGCACGGTTTTCCCTCGCGGCCGTACACTTGCAAGCGCGCGGCGAATCGCCCGGGCTGTCCGCGCGAATCGCGGTAACTGCGAAAGGTGGTGCCGTTACTGCCGATCGCGGCGCGCAGGATAACCGGCACGGCCGCCGCGATCTTTTCGATCTCGATTCGCGTCACGCGGCCGGCCCGCCGCGCGGGACGCACGCCGGCGCGAAATAGAATCTCGGATGCGTAGATATTGCCGATACCGGCGACGATTCGTTGATCCATTAGCAGGCTCTTGATCGCCGCCGTCCGGCCGCGGGCCTTCGCGGCGAGGTAGCCGGCGTTGAATTCGCGCGACAGCGGCTCGGGGCCGAGACCCTTCAGTTCCGCCGTGGAAGCCAGCGCGGCGCGCCGGACGAGACGGACCATGCCGAAGCGCCGCGGATCGTTGTAAACCAGGCGCGAGGCGTCGTCGAGCGAAAATTCGAGATGGTCGTGGCGCGGATCGAAGTCGCCGGCGCTGAAGCCCTCGTGGCGATGAGTCAGACTGCCGGACATCCCGAGGTGCACCAGCATCACGTCGTCGCCGTCGAGTTCGACGATCAAATATTTGGCGCGGCGTGATAGTTTCACAATTCGCCGGCCGGCGATCGCCGCGGCAAAATCCACGGTGACGCCGCGGCGCAGCCGTTTCTCGCCGATTCGAACGCTCACGATCGTTCTGCCGACGGCGGTGCGAACGAGTATCCGGCGCAAGGATTCGACTTCCGGTAGTTCAGGCATCGCGGGCGCCGATCCTGCCGGCCAGTTCAGCGCGCAGCGCGTGCGCGAGTCTCAGAAAATCGGGTACGCCGAGCTTCTCGGCGCGCGTGACCGGATCGATCGCCGCGCGTTCGAGCGCACGCGCGATCCGCGTGCTGTCGATTCCAAGCGCATGGCCGAGCGCATTGCGAATCGTCTTGCGCGGCGCGGAGAACGAGGCGCGCACGGTTTCGAGCACGTCGCGTTCGTTTTCGCTGCCGGCCGCAAACGTTTGCTCCGCCCTGGGCGTGAAAGCGAGAACTTCGGCGTCGATTTTGGGGCGCGGATGGAAGCTGCCGGCGGCGACGCTGAAATGCAGGTCGATCTCCCAGTAAAGCGCGTTGAATACGCTCAACGCGCCATACGCCGCTTCGCCGGGGGTCGCGCGAATCCGCGCGGCGACTTCGCGTTGAAACATCAGGACCATTCTCGAAATCATGCGCGCGTTGTCGCTCAGCCGGCGCAGGATGGCCGCCGCGACATTGAACGGAAGATTGCCGATTACCTTGACCGGCGGATCGGTGACGAGCGCCGCGAAATCGATCGCAAGAAAGTCGGCGTTGATGACGCGAACGTTCGCGCCGGCGCCGTCTGCGAAGCGCTCCCGGAGCCGAACGGCGAGGCGCGGGTCGAGTTCCACCAGCGTCAGCGAGTGCAATGGCCGCGCCGCGATTTTCTCGGTCAGGATGCCCAGGCCGGGACCTATCTCGACTACCGGGTCCGATTCGTACAGCTCCGCCGCGGCGACGATTCGACCGGCGACGGCGCCGCTGGTCAGGAAATTCTGGCCGCGCGATTTTGCCGGACGCACGCCGGCTCTCGCCAGCGCCGGTGCGGGCCGCGACGGCGTTTCAATTCCGCCGCCGGTGCTGTTGGCTGGCTTAAGTTTGCGGCGCGCGTGCGATTTTCGTGCAATCGTCATCTGCTCCGGATTCAAAGCGCGAGATTGGCTTGCGCGTCGATGCTGAGCGCGTCGCGCTCGCCGCGGAGCAGGCGGTAGCTGCCCGCGAGCGCGATCATCGCCGCATTATCGGTGCAATATTCGAGCGCGGGTGCGACCAGCCGGCGGCCATCCGCCGCCGCCGCCTCGGCCAGCCTGTCGCGCAATCTCGAATTTGCCGCGACGCCGCCGGTCAGTGCGATGGTATCGGCGCCCAGTTCGCGCGCGGCGGCGATGGTCGGCTTCACCAGCATATCGACCACAGCTTCCTGAAAGCTCGCGGCGAGATCCTCGGGCCGCTCGGCGCGGCCATCCTCGCTGGCCAGAATAGTTGCGACCGCCGTCTTCACCCCGCTGAAACTGAAATCCATCGGCGCGCCCCTGACATGGGCGCGCGGGATTCGCACGCGCTTTCGATTGCCGCGGCGCGACATCTCGTCGATCGCGCGGCCGCCCGGATAGCCCAGTCCCATCAGCTTGGCGACCTTGTCGAACGCCTCGCCGGCGGCGTCGTCGCGAGTGCATCCGATCCGGCGGTAGCGCCCGAAATCCTCGACCGCGAACAGCGCGGTGTGACCGCCGGATACGACCAGCGCCAGGTACGGCATCGCGATGCGATTTTCGAGCAGCGGCGCCAGCAGATGGCCCTCGATATGATTCACGCCGACCATCGCCACGCCGCTCGCCTGCGCCAGCCCCTTGGCGAACATCAAGCCGACCAGCAACGAGCCGACCAATCCCGGCCCGCGCGTGACTGCGATTCCCGCGATGTCCACGAGCCGGCATCCGGCGCCGTCCAGCGCGCGCTCGATGACGGGAGCAATCGTGACGAGGTGACTGCGCGACGCGAGTTCGGGAACGATACCGCCGTAAGCGCGATGGATGTCGTCCTGGTTGGCTACCATGCTCGAGCGAATGTCGGCGATGCCCGGGGCGGTGGTTTCGAGCACCGCGGCGGCAGCGTCGTCGCACGAAGATTCAATTCCGAGTATCAGCATCGCGAGTTTGCTCAGGATGACACAAAAACCGGGTGACACAATAAAACGGACGCGCGGACTATTTCCTTACCAACCCCTTCTAACAGGGCGAAGCCCGCATCTTTTCTTAATACTAAGGGT
>NZ_DATCTO010000073.1 GCF_036567905.1 Candidatus Binatus sp. | reverse complement strand
CGGCGCCGGCCACGGAGGCGGCGGCGCCGGCGGCGTCGAGCCTCGACGAGGTGTGGACGTTTGGCAGCATGGCGGTGGTGGCGGCGGGGCGCGCGATCAAGCGCAACAAGCTGCGCGCGGCGCTCACGATGCTGGGCATTTTCATCGGCGTCGCGGCGGTGATCACGATGGTGGCGGTGGGCGACGGGGCGCGATCGTCAGTCGAGGCGCAAATCAACAGCCTCGGCACCAACCTGCTGATAGTGGTGCCGGGCGCGACCACCGCCAACGGCGTGCGCGCAGGGCTGGGCAGCAATTCCACGCTTACGGTCGCCGATGCGCAGGCGCTTGCGCGTGGCGGAGGCCCGGTCGCACTGGTGACGTACATGGATCGGCAGGTGGCGCAGGTGGTCTGGGGAAATCGCAACTGGAGCACCAACATCCAGGGGACGACGCCGAGTTACTTTGCGGTCCGGGACTGGCCGCCATCGATCGGACGCATCTTCACCGACGCGGAGGAAAAGGCGGGCGCGCCAGTATGCCTGCTCGGACAGACGGTGGTGAACAATCTGTTCGGCGAGGGACAGAATCCGGTCGGCGCGACGATCCGGGTGAAAAACTCCCCGATGAGAGTAATCGGCGTGCTCAGCGTCAAGGGGCAGTCGAGTTACGGGCAGGACCAGGACGACGTGGTAATCGTGCCGTTCAACACCGCGGAGCGCAAAGTGCTGGGCGTGTCGGCGCCGTCGGCGGCAGCCTCGCCCGCGTCGGTAGCCACGGCGAGCGCGAGCAACCCTTACGCGTCGGTACCGACGACCAATTCGGTTTACAGCTCGACCACCGGATCGACCAGCGCGCTCGGCAGCGCGCTGAAAATCACCGGCGTCGTCAACGTGATGTTTATCAAGGCGAGCGGTTCCGACCAGATGGACAACGCGGTTGCGCAAATCACGCGCACGTTGCACGAGCGCCATCACATCCAGCCGAAACAGGACGACGACTTCACGGTGCGCGATCTAAGCGAAATAGCGGCGGCGTCCGAGAGCGCCACGCAGGTGATGACGATGCTGCTTTTGGCAGTGGCGTCGATTTCGCTGCTGGTGGGCGGAATCGGAATCATGAACATCATGCTGGTGTCGGTGACGGAGCGCACCCGCGAGATAGGAATTCGCATGGCGATCGGCGCGCGCCGCATCCACATCATGCTGCAGTTCCTGGTGGAGGCGATGCTGCTGTCGTTGATGGGCGGGTTCGCGGGGATAATCCTGGGCATACTCGTGTCCAAGCTGATTTCAGCGCTGGCGCAATGGCCAACGCTGGTCTCGCCGGTAGCGGTGGCGGGCGGCTTCGTCTTTTCGGCGGCGGTAGGAGTTTTCTTTGGCTATTACCCGGCACGCAAAGCCAGCCTGCTACACCCAATCGACGCTCTGCGCTATGAATAGTTCAGGAGCGTGGGGGTTCCGGGGATTACCCTGCCCGGGCAGAACACGCCCGAGCGCGAGTGCTGGTGTATCAACATGGGTGCGGTGGACAAAGATTTCTTCACCACCCACGCGATGGTAAAGGCCGCTCCGTAAGCGAGTTAGCTAGATAAATCAGGGGCTTCACGTCCCTCTAATGGCTCGAACGAGGCGGTGCAGCGAAAAAGCTGCGCCGCCCCGCGCTTTTCTACCGTCGGCAGATCAGCCTGTAGAGTTAAAAAACAATCCGATAATATGATGAATATATGCTTGACTTCGGGAAATCTCGTGGTCCACAATTAGAACTCTAAAGACGAACAGGAGACTGTACTAATGGCCAAGCATGTTTTGGGGAAGATATTGCTGGGCGTGGGGACGTTAATGTTCTTATGCCTCATCGTGGCTTCAGCAAACGCCGCAGTGAAGCCAGGTGATGTCGTAACACCCGCAAACGCGGCACAGGTCAAAGACCTGGTTTCGCCCGGGGTGTTTTACGCAGTGACTCATGGAATGCACATGGATATCGTGCCCTCTGAGCGGATCGACTGGCCGCCGCCTTACAGGGAGGCGACAGAAAAGTATTCCACGCAGGTCCGGCTCACTAACGATCATCGCAGCCTGCTCGGCTACGTCGCCGGGCAGCCGTTTCCGCTGATCGATCCGAACGACCCCTATGTGGGGGCGAAAATTATGTGGAACAACGTGTTCCGGCCCATCCACAGCGATGACTACGACCTGCGCTTCTACGATTGCCAGAGCGAGTACGTTCGTCCGGGCCAGGACCAGAACGTGATCGAGGACCTGGAGATCGGTCACTACGCCGGGTACAACCTGTTCGGACGGACCGAAGTCGAGCCGCTGCCGGTCGATCCGGACTTCAAGCAGTCGGGGCGCATGTGGCTGTTCGCTCTGTACCCCGTGCTTTCGCCGGCGGACCAGCGCGGAGTCGGAATAGTCCGCTATCGCTACGTAGATCCGAACCGCGGCGACGACACTTGGGATTGGCAGCCCGGCACCCGTCGTGTGCGGCGCCTGAACGAGGCGATAAACAGTAGCGCGACCGGAGCGCAGAGTTTCGACCCCGACCACTATGCAGGCTTCAACCCCAAGACCGAGCAGTACAATTACAAGTTCCTGGGTGAGAGGCAGATGCTCGCGAGCGTGCATGCGGAGCATTCGCCCGAAGATACTTGCCCCTACGATGGCGGTGCGACCGCATGCCCCGAGGCTTGGGAGCTGCGCCACGTATACATCGTCGAGGCGATGCCCCGGCGCGATGTGAACAATCCGGGTGCGCTCGACAAGTTGACCAACGTCTATGTGGACGCTGAATTAGGGTTCAACCCGTACATCGACACCTACGACCAGAAGGGTCATTTGTGGCGCGCGCACATTTACTGGCTGGCCTATCGTGACCGTCCGGTGCCGGATGCCCGCGTCGCGATCTACCCGTTCAAGCGGGAGTTCATAGTCGGTGCGGCTTCGATCGACACGCAGGCTAACTACTCGTCAATGTGTTATCTGCCCGGCCAGCACACGCCCGAGCGCGAATGCTGGTACGTCAATATGGGGGCGGTCGATAAAGATTTCTGCTCGGTGAAGGCGATGGTGGCCGCGGCTCCGTAAGCGAGTTGGCCACATAAATCAGGGGCTTTACGTCCCTCTAAATTGCTCGAACGGGGCGGCGCAGCGCAACAGCTGCGCCGCTCCGTGCTTTTCTATCGCCGACAGATCAGATTGTAGAGTTAACCAACAATCTGATAATATTCCCAGTCACGTTGTTGAGTTCAGAAAATTTCGCGATGCAGAATTAGAATTCCAAAGACGAACAGGAGGTCGCACTAATGGCCAGGCATGCTTTGGGGAAGATATTGCCGGGCGTGGGGACGCTAACACTCTTGTGTCTCATCGTGGCACCAGCAAATGCGACAGTGAAGCCGGGCGACAGCATAACACCCGAAAATGCGGCACAGGTAAAAGATCTGGTTTCGCCCGGGGTCTTTTACGCAGTGACCCATGGAATGCACATGGATATCGTCCCGACCGAGCGGGTCGATTGGCCGCCGCCTTACAGGGAGGCGACGGAAAAGTATTCCCAGCAGGTGCGGCTCACTAATGATCATCGCAGCCTGATCGGCTACGTCGCCGGCCAGCCGTTTCCGCTGATCGATCCGAACGATCCTTATGTGGGAACGAAAGTCATCTGGAACAATGTGTGGCGGCCCATCACGAGCGATGACTACGATCTGCGCTTCTACGATTGCCAGAGCGAGTACATTCGTCCGGGCCAGGACCAGAGCATCGTCAACGACATCGAGATCGGTCATTACGCAGGATACAACCTGTTCGGACGGACCGAAGTCGAGCCGCTGCCGGTCGATCCGGACTTCAAGCAGTCGGGGCGCATGTGGCTGTTTGCTCTCTATCCACTGCTCGCGCCGCAGGAATCGCGCGGCCAGGGCCTGATCCGCTATCGCTACCTTGATCCGAACCGCGGCGACGACAGCTGGGATTGGCAGCCCGGCACCCGTCGTGTGCGGCGCCTGAACGAGGCGATGCTTTCCACCGCCACCGGCGCGCAGAGCTACGACCCTGATCACTATTCAGGCTTCAACCCCAAGACCGAGCAGTACAACTACAAATTCCTGGGTGAGAAGCAGATGCTCGCGAGCGTGCATGCGCAGCATTCGCCCGAAGATACTTGCCCCTACGATGGCGGTGCGACCGCATGCCCCGAGGCTTGGGAGCTGCGCCACATATACATCGTCGAGGCGACGCCCCGGCGCGGTGCGAACAATCCGGGTGCGCTCGACAAGTTGACCGACGTCTATCTCGACGGCGAAGTATGGTTCCAGCCGTACATCGACACCTACGACCAGAAGGGTCATTTGTGGCGCGCGCACATTTACTGGCTGGCCTATCGTGACCGCCCGGTGCCGGATGCCCGCGTCGCGATCTACCCGTTCAAGCGGGAGTTCGTAGTCGGTGCGGCTTCGATCGACACGCAGGCTAACTTCTCTTCAATGTGTTATCTGCCCGGCCAGCACACGCCCGAGCGCGAATGCTGGTACATCAACATGGGGGCAGTCGACAAGGATTTCTGCACGGTGAAGGCGATGGTGGCCGCAGCTCCTTAAGCCCAAGCCTTAAGCAGCCTGATTGATTGCTGAAACAGGCGCGGAGCTAAACGGTTGGTCGCCGTGGCGCTCCGCGCTTTGTTTTTTTTCCACAGCGCGAGAAGGTGAATAGTTTACATATGCCGGATCCCGGAATATATTTTGCGTATCGCGCGATTGCGGCTTTTGCACCCCAAGCGCGATGGCAGAAAAGGTCCCGTGTCCGAAGCCGGCGCGGATGCGCCTCGCAGGTCCAACGAGTCGCTCTGCGCCGGCAACTTTCCCGCCGCACCAGCGCATTGCCGCCCAGCCGGGTCAGACCTTGAAGCGGATGTGAATCATGTCGCCGTCGCGCATTACGTAGTCGCGGCCTTCGAGTCTGAGCTTGCCGGCCTCTTTGACCTTCGCGTCGGACTTGTGGATGGCGAAATCCTCGTAGCTGACAACTTCGGCCCGGATGAATCCGCGCGCGATATCAGTGTGGATTACGCCGGCGGCATCGAGCGCCGACTCGCCGCGGCGCAACGACCATGCATGCGCCTCGGGCTCGCCGGCGGTGTAGAAAGTGATCAGCCCGAGATGCTGGTAGAGCGCGCCGATCAGCCGATCGCGCGCGGGCGCGTCGAGTCCAGCGTCCTTGAGCATCTCTTTTTGGCCGGCCTCGTCGAGTTCCCATAATTCCGACTCGAAAGCGGCCGCGAGCCTGAACACCTCGAGTCCGTGCGCCCGGACGGCGGCGCGTTCGGCGTCGGTGACATCGGCGGCGGCGCGTTCCATCTCGCAGTTCACGGTGACCAGCGCGGGCTTTCGTGAAAGAAACCCGAAGCTCGAAAATGCGTGCGCCTCCTGCGCCGTCAGTTCGAGCAGTCGCAGCGCTTTGCCGTCGCCCAGCCATGCGATCACTTTCTCGAGCGCCGCGCGTTCGAAGTCGCTGCCGCCCTTTTCCTTCTTCAGCCGCTCGAGGCGGCGTTCGGCTTGATCGAAGTCGGCGAACACCAACTCGCCCTCGATACTTTCGAGCGTCGCGGTCAGATCTTTTTCCATGCCGGCGAATTGCGGAATCACGATCAGCAGCGCGTCCATGTCGCGCACCAGCGGCAGCAGACTCGGATCGAGCGCAGCGCCCTCCTTCTGCTCTTTGGGATTTGGCGCGAAGTCGAGGATGGTGAGCTCGACCGGAATCTTCTTCTTCGAACCGTACGCCGCTTCAAGAAAATCGAGGCGCGGATCCGCGACCTTGATTTGTCCCGGGCGCGCACGATTGCGGCCCTCGGCCGTGCCTGCAATCGGCGCGAGTCCGGTCAGTGCGTGAAATACGGTTGATTTCCCGGCGCCGCGTGCGCCGATGATCCCGGTCTTCAATTGATCCCACCTCGATCCCGGGAATTCTACACCACCGCAATTCGGGAGTAAGCCCTGCGCGGATTGAAGCGCATCGGGCGGGAAGGCTGGCGAGTTATGTACGCTGAAAAAAGATTCGGGGCGGCCACGAGCTGAAACTTGTGGCCGCCCCGCCGGTTGGTTGCTTATGCGATCAGAACGCCACTATCACATTCGGCGTAAAGGAACACTGGTCCATGGCGACTCTGACGACCTTCTGCTTGGTCTTCTTGCCGACCTTGAGCGTGACCTTGACCCGATACACGCCATCCTTGAGCTCGAAGGGATTGCCGACGCCGCCAAATTCCGCGTGGAACTGGAACGACGGGCATGGCGCCACCCCGGTTACAGTCTGCAACGCCGCGTTCCTTATGGTCTTTATGTGATTGAAGTCTCCGTGCGGCTGTTCCGGCCCAAACGCGTTTTGCAAGACTATTTTCTTCACGGTTGACACCGGGACTCCGGCCAGAGTTACCAGCACTCGCAGGCCCCGATGGACCGCCTCGCCGCAGTACGGCACCGCAGTGGTAGCGGTGGCGCCCGTGATCGGGTCGTTGACAAAAATGAAGTTCGCGGTGCCCGTGCTGGTGCGCGCGACAGCGGATGGCTCGAAGACCAGGTCGAGGTCACCGGCGCCAAGTTGAGCGCCCGCCGCCAGCGTTACCGGCAAACCCGGAAGTCCGGTCAGCGAGTAATCAAGATTAGGAGGGACGCTGGTCGAAGTCAGAGTAACGGAATTGATCTGCACCGGGCACGCGCCGCCGTCCGTGACCGGAACACCCATCTTCACAGGACACGCCGCACTCTGCTGAATCACCGTCGGTGGGAACGTGAGTCCCGCCGGGAATGTCAACGACGCGGAAGCCAACGGCGTGGTCGCATTGAGAGGAATAACGACCGCGGGATTGCTCGGGTCGTTGCTGTTGATCGTGAGAGTGCACGACTTTGGTCCTGCTGATGTCGGCGTGAAGTTGACGCCGACGTCGAGACCCGAGTCCGCACTGATCGTCGCCGGAAACTCAGCCGGGTTCACCAAGGTGAAATCGGCACACGAGATCACCGCCGACGTTACGATGAGGTTGCAGGGGCCGGTGTTATTGATTTTCAGCGTCTGCGGGGGAGCCTTTCCGCCGCAAACCGCGGCGCCGAAATTGCCGCTGCCGGTTATGTTGATGGCTCCATTTCCCTTTTCACCACTGAGAGGAATTAGGACCGTGGAATTGACCGGGTCATCGCTGCTGATCGTGAGATTGCACGACTGTAGTCCTTGCGATGTCGGCGAGAATTGAATGCCAACGCCGAGACCCGAGTCCGGACTGATCGTCGCCGGAAACTCAGCCGGGTTCACCAGCGTGAAATCGCTGGAACAGCCGGTAAGCGCCGCCGACGACACGTCGAGGTTGCACGTCCCGACGTTGTTGAGCTTGAGCGTCTGCGTTGGAGCCGTTCCGGCGCAAACCGCGATGCCGAAATTGCCGCTTCCGGTTGGGTTAATCGTACCCGACGCCGTGTTGCACGTCGCCGTGACGACAGTATTCGGATTGGCCGGATCATTGCTCGCTATGGTGAAGGTAGCGGTCTTCGCGCCGACCGAGGTCGGCTTACAGGCGAACGTGAAGTTGAAATTGGCGTCCGGGCTGATGTTCACGGGGAAGGTCGGGCCGGCCGCCAGCGAGATATCGGTGCTTCCGGAGGTCCGGGTTATGCTGCTGATGAGCAGGTTATCCGCGCCCGTGTCCGACACGTCCAGTTGCGCTTGTCCGGTTGAGCCTTCGCAGACATCTCCGATCGCAACCGGGTTCGGGTTGAGGTTGATTTGCGGAGCCAGCGTTACCTTGAAGAAAATCGCATCGTTGTTGGCGGTCGCGTCTCCCAGCGCCGCGCCGTTGCCGGTGAATACGCCGTAGAAGGTGGCGCCGGCGTTGGCAGGCGGCAGGTCGTTGACCACCTTCAACTGCTGGTAGTCGCCGAGCACCCGCTGCCGGGAATTGCCACTGTCGGTCGCCGGCGACAGGAAGGTCAGGAGATCCTTGTCAGTGAAAGTCGCACCGGCGTCAGTGCTGTACGCAAAGTGTCCCGAATAGATCGGAAAGCCGTCCACGGAGAATCCGTCAAATGACGTGTAGAGAACGCCGATGGTCCCGTTGGGCGCGACCGCCACCGCCGGCAATGCCGCTTCAAGCGCGAACGGGGAGACCGGGTGAACTGTGCCGATGATGGCGTTGCTGGGGCTGGCGCCATCAAACGTGATTTGTACGATGTAGATTCCCTGGCTTGCGGAGCCGTTCGCGGCTCCGAAGACCACGTAAACATCACCGGTCGTCGGATCGACTGCCGCGTGATTGATACCGCCCAGCAGGGCATTGACCGTGCCGAACTTCGGCGTCGGCTGAACGGTCACACCGGTCGCAACCGTGATTCCCGTTCCAGAACCGTTGAGAGTCCAAGTGGTCCCGGCGTCGAGCGAACGATTGAGTACGTACGCGATCGTCTTGGAACTTCCACCACAGCCCGAGGTACAACCCTGGTAGAGGCTGTAAATGTAGCCGGTGCGGGGATCGACTGCGATCCGAAGGCCCTGGTTGGTGCCGCCGCCGAAGTAAACCCCTGCCACGTTGTCCTTCGTGAAGTTCGGAGGCTGCGTGCCAAGCGCCACCGAAACCCTCAGGTTGTTCGAGGCGTCGTCATCGTACGCTACGTAGGTGTTGTTCTGGCCCGCGGTCGTCGGATCTACGTCGGTGAGAAGCTGAGGCTGATCGGCGTTCCCGGGCGCACCGAAGTCGGTCTGCTGTGCGACGCCACCAACCAGGAAGTAACTAAAGAGATTGGCGAACGGATTAGTGTTGGACGCGGAATAGACATCCGTTGCGCCCAGATACGTCCCGTACAGGTTGCCGTCCAGACCATAGTCGTGCGTAATGTCGCAGGGACATCCGCCCTGTCCGCTGACGCCTGTAGGGTTGGGAATTTGGAAGCTTTGGGTCCAGGTCAGGCCGCCGTCGTTGGAGACTTCGTTGGGAGCGCTTCCAGTCCATCCCCCGAATCCGGCGTGAACCACGATCTGATTCAGGTTGAGCGGGTTGATTGCAAGGTCGGGCTCGCCGCCGGCGGAATTGGGTACTTCAACTACGAAGAACCCCGGCGCCGAAAGGCCTTTGGCGTGCCCAATGTCGTATGCAGTCGCCGGGCGCGCATAGTTCGTCACGTCGGGCGGCCAACTCCTGGCGATCGGCGGCGAGCTAATGCCGGCATCCGAAGTATCCTGAGTCCACGAGGTAAATGCTGCCGAAACAATCAGGCCGAGCAACACGACGACCGCAAACAGGTTTCGTTTGAACATTGCTTTCCCCCGCGAGGATCGTCGATTGATCCTCGCTCCTCCATTTGACGATGCTTGGTTTACTGGTTGCCTCTTCCTACTTGGGGCTCGGCTCAAAAGCCCGTCTATCTCCTAATTTCCCTTCTAATTTTCGCTCTGGAGCGGTCTCCTCAAACCGCCAGGCTGCGTCAGAGAGCTACGGCGCCTTTTCATTCGGTCTCGCTGGTCTCGAATAGTCAGTCGTGTCCGGCGGAGAGCTCGACACTGGACGATTACTCGATGGTTCCGATCCCAGCGGCGCGGCTTGCGGGGTTGGTGGCGCTCCGCCGATGATGATCGACGGCGCCGACTCCGGCATGGCCGCTGCCGGCATCGCAGTGCTCGACGACGCGCTCGTGTCGTGAGACGCGCCCTTGCTCGAGTCGCCGGGATACGCCGGACACGACACAATCGCGAATATTGCAAGGACGCAGGCAGTTGTCGCGACCAGATACAAACTCACACCGTACCTCGCACGAAACCTTGTCAGCACGTTCCTACCGACCGCGCATGACTTTTCACACCTGTGTAGTCATTCGCGGACACCATCACCTTCGGTCGAGACTAAGTCAAATTTTGTGACAGTTTGTAAGAATCAAAGAAGAACCATCAAACACGAAGCACCCGGTCATAACTTGAATTGGCAAATTAAAACCTAAAAATTATCGCTAACGAACGGTTCTTCGCACTGATTCTTAACCGCGAATATGCTGGACGGCCGCGCCTGATGAAGGTGCTGACACAGTTGACGCGCGATCGTTTCGCCGCGAGTCAGGGTGCCGCGATCCGCGCAAATGCGCCTGAATCGAGATCGCGTTCGAGCCCGGCCAGCCCCCGCGCAATTTCCGCGCTTGCCGGCCCGCGGAGTCTTTCTCGCCAGCGCCAGCTTCGCTAATCTGCTAATTCCGTCGGCGGAGCGGCGCGATGGAAAGCCACCCTAGCTCAGTTGGTAGAGCAGCTGATTCGTAATCAGCAGGTCGCCGGTTCGAATCCGGCGGGTGGCTCCAGTAAGGCGACGCAGGCAGATTCGGTTATCGCGCGGCGGGCGCCAGCATCGCGAGCGCGATTTTGTGCAGCTCGCGATCGCCGGCGGCGATGATCTGCCCGCCGTCATATGGCAGGCCGCCCGACCAACTCGTCACGATTCCACCTGCGGCCTCGATGATCGGGATGACGGGTTGAATATCGTACGACTGGAGGCTCGATTCGATCACCAGATCGATGAAGCCCGCGGCGAGCAGGCAGTACGAATAGCAATCGCCGCCGTAGCGCCTCATCCGCGCCTTGGACGCGAGCTGGCGAAATGCGTCGCGTTCGCCCGGACCCGAGAACATCGCCGGATCGGTTGCGCAGACGATCGCGTCTTCGAGCCGCCGGCATTCGCGCACCTGCAGTGAGTTGCTTGTGCCGTGGCGCCTCAGTTCGGCGCCCAGACGTGAGCCGACGAACGTCTCGCCCGTGTACGGCTGATGCATCACGCCGATCACCGGTCGCGCGCCGTCGTTGAGTGCGATCAAAACGCCCCAATGCAGTTGTCCGATAATGAAGGCGCGCGTCCCGTCAATCGGATCGATGATCCAGGTCAGCGCGTCGGTGCCGGCCGCGGAGCCGTGCTCCTCGCCGAGGATTCCGTGGCCGGGATGAACACGGTGAATCTCGTCGCGGATCGCTCGCTCCGCTGCACGATCGGCGAGCGTCACCGGATCGTAGCCGCTGCCGCCCGCCTTATTCTCGACCGCCAAGCGCACGCGAAAATACGGCAGGATCGTGCGTCCCGCGAGGTCCGCCAGATGGCAGGCAAAGGCGGCGTACTCTTCGATCGCGCGATCATCCATCGCCGGCATAGGCTGGTCTCCTCGCGGGCCGGCCCGGTTACGGGACTTCGGTGCTCGAGTCGAGCCAAGCCAGCATCAGTTCATTCACCATCGATGGATCGAGCGAGGCTGCGCCGCCGCCGTACACCGCGCCGCTGCGCGCTGGCGCCGCCGGCGGATTCTTCGCGTACTCGACGCCGGCTGCGATGTCCTTGACGAAACGCGCCGCCACGCCCGGAAGCGTCTGCGGCAGGGTGACGCACAGGTGAAAGCCCGCGGGTCGCTGCAGCCCGTTAAGCCGCCATCCACGCTCCACGAGAAAATCGTTGACGTGGTAGATGTCCACCTTGTCGGACGTGAACGCGATGCAGTAGGTCGGCTTGCCGATAATCTTGAGCTCCGGGATTTTTGCGACCCCCGACTTGATCGTGTCCGCCGCCTTCATGATGCGACGGGTCGTCTTCAGGTATCCCTCCTCGCCGAGCGTGACCATCGCCGCCCAGGTCGATGCGCTGATTCCTTCCGAGCGGCTGCCCGCCACGGTGGGCGACGCATACAACCCGCCCTGCCAGTCGGTCATCGCGAAGTACATCCGCCGGCGCAACGCGCGATTGCGATAGAGCACCACCGACGCGCCCTTGAGCCCGTAGCCCCATTTGTGCGTATCGCAGGACATCGAGGTGACGCCGGGCAGGCGGAAGTCGAACGCCGGAACGTCGTACCCGAGCTTTGCGATCCACGGCAGAATGAAACCGCCGAAGCAGCTATCGACGTGCAGGCCGACGCCGGCTTCAAGCGCCAGCTCGGACAACTTCTCGATCGGATCGATCAGCCCGTGCGGGAAATTCGCCGCCGAACCCGCGATCGCGATGGTGTTGGGCCCGATCGCGCGCCGCATCGCGTTCACGTCGGCCAGGTAATCGGCTCCGACCGGCACGCGAATCAGCTTGATGCCGAAAAAGTGCGCGCCCTTGGAAAATGCCGGATGAATCGTCTCCGGCACCACCATCTCGGGCGCCGTGATTGAGCGCTCGGCTTTGGCTTTCTCCCGATACGCCAGCATCGGCAGGATGACGCTCTCGGTGCCGCCCGAAGTGATCGCTCCGCACACGTCGGCCTGCGGATCGTTCTCGCGCGCCAGCGCCGCGCCCAGCATCCGCGCGGTCATCGCGATTATCTCGCCCTCGAATTTGGTCCCACTCGGGCACATGTCGCGGTGCAGCAGGTTGACGTGCGAGAAGAGCGCAAACACGCGGTTGAGGTAGGCATAGTGCTCCATCCCGCCGTGGAAGTAGGTGCCCGAGATCTGGCCGGTCTGCCAGCGCGCGTCCTCGTGGCGCGCGATGCTGCGCAACTTGCGCAAGACCTCCTCGGCCGGGCGGCCCTTCTTGGGCAGTTCGTGGTAGGTCTCGAAGGTTTCGCGATAGGGGAACATATCTCCGAAAGGTCCGGAGGGCTCTTGCTGCTTCTTTGCTGCCTTGGGCATGGTACGAACTCCTTGTGAATCTCAGCGCCCGGATAATCCGGACGCGCAGTGTGCCTACTAAAAACTCCGAAAAGGGCGAAAAGTCTAGAGTTTTGGTAAGGGCCGCCGTAGTGTCGCCGGCATGCTTAAACTCGTCGAGCGATCCATCGTCTCGGTTGTTGCCCGCCGATTCCGTAGCCGGGCGGTTGTGGAACTAGAGAACCTCGCGCTCCGTCATCAGCTGCACGTTCTTCGCCGCCAGCGGCCGGGTCGGCTGCGTCTATTTGCTTTCGACCGCTTGCTCTGGGTCGTGCTCTACCGATTGTGGCCGCGCTGTCTGGAAATGATGGTGTTGGTCAAGCCGGCCACGGTCGTCCAATGGCACCGTCAGGGATTTCGCCTGTTTTGGCGATGGCGGTCGAGATCAGGGCGGCCATCGGTGGAGCGCGAGATTCGCGATCTGATTCGGCAGATGAGCAGCGCTAACGCGCTCTGGGGGCGCCCCGCGTCGATCTGCCGCTGCTCAAGGCGACCGCCCGTGCGTATCGATGGTCCAACGATCTGCTGGCGGGCCGGGCGCGGTCGATCGGCGAGATCGCCAAGCGAGAACATCTTACGGGCCGTTACGTGCGGCGCATGATGCGGCCGGCGTTTCTCGCGCCCCGGAACGTCGAGGCGATCGTCGAAGGCCGCCAGCCTGCGGACCTTACCACCGTAGCAATGACCCAAAGAATCGAGCTGCCCCCGCTCTGGAACGCGCAGGAACAGGCGCTGGACGTTCGATAGCTTACGCGGGCCGAGTTGCTTCCACGCGCCCTAGCTGGGGTGCGTCCCGGGTTCCCTCTAGATGTCGGCCGGCTCGCAGATGGAACCACCTAAATCGCGAACAGAGAATTTTGTGGGATTTTTGCCGTCAGCCGCGGCCGTTGGCATTCTCCGGGTCCATGACCGCGCGTGAATCGCGCCCCACGCGCCGATTTCATCACTTCTCCAAAAAGTAGGATAACATGCCAGACTGTTTGGCGGATGACGCAGTCTGATGCGAACCGCTCTCCCGCGTCAACCGGTTGACGGTTGACAAGGCGGTTGACACTTGAGCGGCGGTTGACAAGTGGCGGTTGACGCACGGTGGTTGACGCGCGCGTGCAAATATCCAAACACTGTTATTTTCCGGTCAGCCCGAATGGACAATTCGCGTTCCCGCTCGCATGGTTGAGGTTTTGAGGAGCCACACCGATGGCGATTCAGGAACGAAGCAGCTTCGGGCCGAAGAAGGCCAACCAAACCGCCGAGCCCAAAATCCACACGGCGGCCGCCCATCCGACGTGAATGAAGTAGGTATCGCTGGCATCGGCCGCCAGCCTCGCGCACAGCGCGATCACGAATGCCGCGCCCAGTATGATCACCGCGGGCGGCCTCCCAAGCGCGAGTTGCTCCATATTCAGATGGCTCATCGCAACGTGGCTGCCTACTCCAAAAGCCATCATGCTAAAGCCGCCAATATAGAGAATGTGCAGGGCCGGCACGCGATAGTCGGGCCAGATTGCCGAGGCGATCAATCCCACTGGCATTAGCCACACCGCGAGCCACACCAGCTTGCGGTGCGCACCCGGCTTGCCGGGCAGGCGCAATGCACCGCCTCCGAACCCAAGTCCGATCGCTACTACCATCGCGCGAAACAGCGGGCCGCTTCGTTCAAAGCCAAGCTGTTCAAGCAGCAAGCTTGCAAAGATCGCAACCCCGGCTGCCGCATATGCCAGCGCCTTCCAGGCTTCGCGAGGCGCGGAGCCCAGGTCTGGAGGTGGAGGTGCGCCGCCGATGAGCGGCAGAACCAGACTGCCGATGCCAACCGCAAGGCATAGAAATACTCCCTGCTCGACCAGCAACGCACCAAGATGGCCGCTCGAGGGAAGCACGGCGTTCGCGTCGGCTGCGGCGATCAGCGCAGCGCCCGCCAGACCCTGTGCGGCGGCGATAGGCAAGAGCACGAAGGCGGCCGGCGGGCGGCGGCCCGCAGTGCTAGCCAAGAATCGACGCAGCGCAAACTGGATGAGCAGCACAAACAGCGTTGCGTAAGCGATTTCGGCCAAAACCCACGACTCGATAATCGCCGCGCCAGTGGTGACAACCAGCGCTGCCGCCAACGCCGCCATCTCCATTCGCCCAACTGGCGGGGATTGCGTTCGGCGCGGCAGAGCAGTGAGTAGAAACCCCACGGCAAACGCCATCATGAACGCCTGCATCTGCACCAGGCCGTGAAAGCGGCACGAATAGGTAGCAGTCGCTCCGGTGGTGTACAGCAGCCAGTGACCTACACCGATCCACGCGAAGAGGACGCCCAGCGGAAAGAACAGCCGGAACGGTTCGCTACGCCAACGCGAGATGGCCGCAGGCGGCGATAGCGCCGCGCGTTCAACATTTTCGGGCAGCGTCACTGACGATTACTTGCCTCTAAGCCATTTCCGTTTGCCGAGACGACGAGGGCGGGAAGAGAAGCTTCGTCAACTGCCCGCGATGATGGAGCAAGTCCGCCAGAGTATGGGCGTTGAGAACATCGATAAATGCGTGGAATGCATCTTCGAGGATCTTCGGCAGACTGCACGGCCCGGTCACTACACACAGGTTGCCGGTTCGGAAACATTCGACTGGGCGGAAGGGGCCTTCCATGTACCGGACCACGTCGCCAAGACTGATCTCTTGGGGCGATCTCGCCAGGGCGAGACCACCGCTCTTGCCGCGATGAGTCTGGACGAAACCTCCACGAGCGAGGCCATGCACGACCTTCGTCAGGTGATTGCGGGAGATGGCGTAATGCTCGGCAATTTCGGAGATGAGGCAGAGCCGATCGCGGCACAGCCCCGCATAGATCAGAACTCGAAGCGCGTAGTCGGTATAGAATGTGAGTTCCATAAAGGCCTCTTCATTGAGCCAAACAGATCGTCGACTCACTCGCCACCTCTTTCCGATGGGTCGCTCTGAAAGACTCCGCGAATCGAAAGCTGATCTCTGGTAACATGTATTTATAATCCATCTTCTGCTATAAATCGTTGCGGGAGGGCGCCAATGACAGAGCGCGCGCAACGCTACACACAGGATCCACTCTTTTGGCGCGCCGGTGCGATCGCCGCCACTATCTTCATGTCGATGGTGCTTGCCGCGCTCACCATCGACACGCTGCGGCAAATCACTCCCGGCAGCCCGCGCGTCCCAGCTTACGACGTAATCAACAACTCGGTCGCATACCAATACGATCCGGCGCGCGCCGAGTATGCGCCAAAAATCGGGGGCGAGGAGCTTATCTTCGGTCACAAGTACTCCCCTGAGGAAGCCGCGGATCTCATCGGCAAGGGCAAGCTCGTCATCCAGAGCCGCGCCTGCATCGATTGTCACACCTTTTTCGGCAACGGCGGATATTACGCTCCCGATCTGACCCGCGCGTGGATGGATCCGGTGTGGAGCATATACGCCGGGCCTAAACGCGCGGACAAGCTTGCCGCGTTCATGATGCATCCGCTGCGACTTGGCGCGCGTGCGATGCCCGACCTGCATATCCAGCGCGACGAGGCCGAGGCCGCGGTCGCATACCTGAAGTGGATGTCGTCGGTGGACAGCAATGGCTTTCCCGACCGATTCGGCGCCGCGAGCGGGCAGTAGTCAACGGGGCGCGAAGGAGAAGAGCGCGATGTATCGATCCCAGCGGCTGGGCCTGAAGTATCTCACCGCCTCGACGGTGATGTTCGGCGCGATGGTGGTCTTCGGCCTGCTGTCCTCGATCTATTACATCTGGCCCGGCTTTCTGCTGAACGTGTTCAACTTCAACAGCGCGAAGATCGTTCACATCGACGGGCTGGTGATCTGGCTGCTGATGGGATTTCTCGGCGCGATCTACTGGTTCCTTCCGCAGGAACTCGAGCGCGAGGTCGAAGGCATCGCGCTGGCCGAAATCCTCTTCTGGGTTTTCTGCGCGGCGGTGGCCGTGGTGGTGGTGGTATTTATCTTCGTGCAATACGGCTCGGCCACCGAAGCGTCGATGTGGTTCATCAACCAGGGCCGCAAGTACGTCGAAGCTCCTCGATGGGCCGCGCTGGGAATCGTGGCGGTGATGGTGGTGTTCGCGTACAACGTTATCGGTACTGCCTTCAAGGCGCGCAAGAGTACCGGCATCCTGACCGTATTGATGTTCGACCTGATCCCGCTGGTGGTCCTCTACCTCGACGCCTTTCCTGAAATTCGCAACATGTCGGAGGATCTGTTCTGGTGGTGGTGGCTGGTTCATCTGTGGGTCGAAGCGACCTGGGAAGTACTGATCGGATGCATCATGGCGTGGACCCTGATTCATCTGGTGGGCGCGTCGCGACGGGTGGTCGAGAGCTGGCTCTACGTGGAAGTTGCGCTGGTGCTTGGCACGGGCATCCTCGGGCTGGGCCATCACTATTTCTGGATCGGCACGCCGCGCTACTGGTTCGCAATCGGTGGATTTTTTTCGGCGTTGGAACCGCTGCCGCTGCTCGGGATGGTGGTGCATGCGGTGTATGACGCGGGCAGTCATCATTTGCGCGCCGCCAATCGTCCGGCGTTCTACTGGACGCTGGCCGAGGCCTTCGGAAATTTCATCGGTGGCGGCGTATGGGGCTTCATGATGACGCTGCCGCAAATCAACCTTTATTCGCATGGCACCCAATGGACGGCGTCGCACGGGCATTTCGCATTCTGGGGCGCTTACGGATGCGGCGTGATCGCGGTGCTCTATCTCGCGCTGGAGAAGAGCCGTGGCTATGAGGGTCTCGACGGCCGCGCCTGGAAATGGTCGTTCGCACTGCTCAACATCGGGATGCTGGGCATGGTCGGCGCGCTGCTGGTGGCGGGCATGGATCAGGCTTTCTATGAGCGCGCGATCGGCGGCTCGACCTGGGGCGCGTTTCTCGCGATGGAGGGGCGGCCGTGGTTCGTCGAGGGCATGTGGGCGCGCTTCGCCTTCGGGCTCCTGTTCGCATGCGGCTATGCGATGCTGGTGTACGACCTGCTGGCGACGAGACGGCGCGAGGTTGCCGTAAGCGAACCGATGGCGGCGGCAGGATCATGACGCCCGCCCAGATGCTTGCCACCGCGCTGCTGCTGGGCGCCTTCGTCACCGCCGCGGGCGCGTACGGTCTGCTGTACTGCGCGGCGCAGATCTCGGATCACAAGATGATCCGAACGGGCGGCCATTTGAGTTACATGGGGCTGTGCCTGATCGCATTTGCGCTGGTCGCGTTCACGCCGCTGCATTTCGGATGGAAAGTGCTGGTGGCGGTGAGTTGCGCAATCTACCTGATGATTCCGCCGGTCACCTGGCGCTACCTCGCGCGGCTTCATCGAGAGGAGAGGATTCGATGATACCCGACCTCATCAGCGCGCTGATCGCGATCGTGCTGGTATGCGTGACGGTGCTCGACCAGCCGCTGCTCGACTCGCAACACGGGCTCCTGCTCGTCGCCGGCATAGCGCTCGCAGTGCTGGGAGTCCTCGCGAATCGGGCCGACTATCTGAAATGGCCCGGCATCGCCGTCGCGGCCGCCGGCGTCGCGATTCTGATGCTGATCGTGTCCGGACTGTCATCGGCATCTTCCGAGACTACATTCTGGGTGGTGTTCTGGAGCGCAAACATCGCCGGACTGATGGCGCTGTGGTCGGCGCTCTATCGCGGACCGCGAACATCGTCCGATACCGGCGAATCATGATCAAACACCACAGCGGCGCCGGGCTGGCCGTAGCGGCGATCGCGGGAAGCTTGCTGACAGCGTCGTTGGCGCTCGCGGAGCAACGCAATTTCACGATCCCGGTTGAGGAAAAAACCGTCGATATCGGCGCAGGACTGAAGTACGACGCCTGGACCTACGGCGGCACTGTGCCGGGACCGGTGTTACGGGTTCGACAAGGCGACAAGGTCCACATCCATCTCGTCAATGATATGGAGATCGCCCACGGCATCGATATTCATGCCGCGGCGATTGCGCCGAGCAAGCATTTCGCTCCGATCCCGGGGAAAACCGACCTCAGCTACGACTTCGTGGCGAACGTTCCCGGCGTCTTCGCGTACCATTGCAGCGCGCCGCCGATGGTCACCCATATCGCCAACGGAATGTATGGGATGATGATCGTGGATCCCAAGGGCGGATGGTCCAAGGCCCAGGAAGTGACGCTCGAGCAGGGCGAATTCTATGGCGATCCGGACAAGAACGGGATGGTCTCTGGCGACAGCAAGCGGATGATGGATGAGCGCCCTGATTTCGTGGTGTTCAACGGTGTCATCGAACAATACGCCGACCACCCGATCCAGATAAAAGTCGGCCAGCCGGTGCGCATCTTCTTCGTAAACATAGGCCCGAACCGCACCTCTACCTTTCACGTTGTCGGCACCGTGTTCACCACGGTCTATCGAAGCGGAAACCCCGCCAACGCATTCCACGGGGTGCAGAGTTTTGAGGTGGGCCCCGGCGATGGCGCCGTCTTCGAGTTCACCGTCCATGAAGCGGGCGACTACCCCTTCCTGGATCACGCCATCGCACGTGCATACAAGGGTGCGATCGGCATCTTCCACGCCCTTCCCTGACTGTCGCCACGGAATTCGATGACGGACGGAGAGACAATCCGCAGCTTTCTCGAACGCGATCACGCGCGCCTCGATCAATTGCTCGCTCGCGCGGGCCGCGATCTCGAGAATATCGATATGAAGGCGTTTGGCGAGTTCCGCCGGGGGCTTCTGAAGCACATCGGCATGGAGGAGAAGATTCTTCTCCCTGCGATGCAACGGCTTCGATGCGGCGAACCACTCGCGATCGCAGCCAAGCTGCGGTTGGATCACGGTGCCATCGCGGCGCTGCTAGTGCCCATGCCACGAGGCGCGGTCTTGCGAGCGCTCAAGACGGTGCTGGCGACACACAATCGAATCGAAGAGGGGCCTGACGGTGTTTACGCGGAGTGCGACCGTATAGCTGACACCGAGTCCGAAGCGCTCGTGAGATGCCTCCGCGCCGCGCCGGAAGTGCCTGCGGCGGCCCATGTCGACGGCCCTAAGGTCGAATCGGCTGCGCGCCGCGCACTCGCTCGCGCCGGCTTCGATGCCGCGCTGCTCGACTCCTGATTCGGGCAGAGCAATTCAAGGTTTTCGCAGAACTTACCAAATCTCAAATGCGAATAGTGAGCAGGTGCTCTTTATTTTATGGCCGTCTTCGCCGCCGGATGGGTGCTCGGGTACTGGACGGCGTTGGGAATTGGGGAGCAGGCCACTCGCAATAGTCTAAGCCAGCGGACGGGCTGATGTGCAGGCCGGGAGAATCATGATGGCTGATCCGGGCGGCAAAGAGACGGTCAGCGAACACGAGGAAGAGACCAATCGGCTCTTCAGGAAGTATCTCATCGTCGCCCGCCACGTCGGGCTTTACCAACGGCCATCGCGGACGCGCGATGAAAAAGGAGTTCGGACGTGACACCGCATGGTCCGCCCAGCGTAAGACATCCTAGGATCGACGTGGGGCAGCGCCCCTTTATCGTGATTTGGGAGATGACCCGCGCGTGCGATCTCGCATGCAAGCATTGCCGCGCCGAGGCCCAGCCGCTGCACAATCCCCTTGAGCTCAACACGCGCGAGGCGCGATCGCTGATCGACGAAGTCGCCTCGTTCGGTGCGCCGCCGCCGTTGTTCGTGATGACCGGCGGAGACCCAATGAAGCGCCCCGACCTGGCTGAACTGGTCGCCTACGCCGCCAGTCGCCATCTTCCGGTCGCGTTTTCCCCCTCCGCGACACCGCTGCTCACCCGCGAGGTGATTACCGAACTCAAGGCCGCGGGGCTAAAGGCGCTGTCGCTGAGCGTGGACGGCTCATGTCCCGAGATTCACGACGCGTTTCGCGGAATCAACGGTGTCTTCGAGCGCACGATGGCGGCGTGGGAGACGGCGCGTGAGTTGGGGATCAAAGTCCAGATCAACACGACCGTTTCGCGGCTGAACTTGTTTGATCTGCCGCGCATGGCCCATATCGTGCGCGAACGCGGCGCGATGGTCTGGAGCGGCTTCATGCTGGTCCCGGTCGGACGCGGCGCAGCGCTCGAACAGCTCTCCGCCGATGAGTGCGAAGACGTGATGAATTTCCTGTACGACGTCGGCAACGCGATCGCGACCAAGACTACCGAGGGCCACCATTTCCGGCGCGTGGTCCTCGAACGCACGATCCTGGAACGTCGCGGTATCGCGCCCGAGAGCAGCATCCGGCTCGGACCCACGTATCGGAAATTGCGCGTGGCGCTCGAGCCGTGGCCGTCGCAGGGCCACGAGCGCCGCAGCCCAATGGATATCAACGCCGGGCGCGGCTTTGTCTTCGTCTCGCATGTCGGCACGGTCCATCCGAGCGGATTTATGCCGATCCCCGCAGGCAACGTCCGGGTCCAGACGCTGACCGAGATCTATCGCAAAAGCCCGCTTTTCAACGACCTGCGCGACACGGCGCGGCTCACTGGTCGATGCCGCGTGTGCGAGTTTGCGGCAGTCTGTGGTGGATCGCGATCGCGGGCCTTCGCGACCAGCGGGGACCCGCTCGGCGACGATCCTCTATGCGCCTACACGCCGGGCACTTTTCCCTACCAGGCCGATATCGCCGCGTTGCTGAACGTCAGCGGCCTCGAGGCAGGCCCGCCGGTCTTGCACTGACCGGTTTCGCGCCGCTATCCCGGCGAAGGCCGAGACTCCGCGACGGTTCCTGATGGGCGCCGGGCGCGATCAACGGCGGGTCGGCCATCTTTTTCTACGCCGACGTCCAGGAGATTTGGTTTTCACGATCCCAACTCCTTCGCTAGCATCTTAAGGCGCGCTTCGTCCGGAAGGTCTTCAAGGGTCACCCTACGGATGGATCAAGTTCGTGACCGATTTAAGATGGGAGAGAATGCTATGAGCAACACAAATCCGAAATCCTTGTACGAGAGATTGGGCGGCTACGATGCCATTTGTGCTGTGGCCAACGACCTATTGTCGCGCCTTGCGGCGGACAAATTACTAGCGCGCTTTTGGAAGAATCGCGGCGATGACGGCGTCGCTCGCGAGAAGCAACTGCTGATCGATTTCTTGTGCGCTTCCGCTGGAGGTCCCATGTACTACACCGGTCGTGCCATGAACCTTTCACATAAGGGCATGCAAATTAGCGAGACGGACTGGCGAGCCTTCCTCGGCCACCTGCACGCTACCCTGAATTCGTTCCAGGTTCCTCAGCAGGAGTGCGCGGAGGTGCTCGCATTCATCGAAAGCACCAAGTCGGACATCATCGAGCTTTGAGGAGCGACCTTTCAGACCCGCCGCGGCCCCCGCCTCGCGCATTCACGTTTCATCTCATCGCGGACGGGGCCAGGGGCCTTCTTTTTTCGCGCCGGCCTGGAGCTAAGCGCGCCGTGAAGCGCGGGATTGCCTTGTCTCGCCAGCAGGAATTGCTTGATTGACGTTGCCCTGCACCCCAATTTCCAGCCAATCATAAGTAGAGTCTGATCCGTGGTTGATCCGCCCCGCGAAACTAGGACGACCGGGAGTTGAGAAATCGACCATAAACACTTACTCCCGGACCTCTCTCGAGTACACGTCCCTGCGTACTTCGCGCCAGCCGCGCTCGGCCAGGAATCGCGTCAGTGTCTCGCGGAGTCTTTTTCGGCGTCCGGCGATAGTCTGCATATATCCGGACCCGTAAGGAAACACCTTCGTCAGCACGACTCGAACGGTTCCGTCTCGTCTGTGGTCCGCAAAAACTCGACGACACTCATGCAGCGCGGGCCAAGAGGTTGTACTCGTGGTGAAGTCCGTTCAATACAGGACGCGCCACAACTCGGCTTGATCGGTCGAAACGATGCCTCTGACGTTGCACATGCACGGGGAGATTTAGGGGAGGATGGGGCAGGCCGGGGCCCAAAGAAGAGTGAGGTCGGCCTCGATTGTAATGCGCTAGCCAGGAGCGCAGGGTTTTTCGAAGATGCTCCTCGGTCAAGGGGATAATCCAATCCAGACATTCACGCCGGAGGGTCCCGATGAGCCTTTCGCAGAGCGAATTCGCCTTTGGGCTCCGAACAGGTGTTTCGATGACTGCAAGGCCCAGGCGCGTTAGCGAAGCATCGCAGCCGGTGGAGAAGATCGCGTCGCGGTCATGGAGGATAAAACGGTACGTGTGGTCCGAAGAGACAGCCTCACGCAGCTGTTGGACGGTCCAGGCTGCGGTCGGATGGGACGTCACGTTAATGTGAACAATTCGGCGTGACGCATGTTCCATGATCACGAGCACGTAAAGAATACGGAAAGTGGCGGTTGCGACGACGCAGAAGTCACAGGCGATGATGGCCTCGGCGTGATTCTTGAGAAAGGTTGACCAACGCTGGTCGCGGCGCGGGTTGCCGCCTGGTGCGGCCGGCAACTTTGGCAGATACTTCCGGATCGTGCGCGGCGATACGCGCAGGCCGAGTTTCAGCAGCAGCTCGTTTGCGATTCGCTCCTCGCCCCACGAAGGATTCTCGCGAGCCATCTTACGGATCAGATGTTGGAGCTCCGGCGGAATCCGTGGCCGGCCAGATTGGCATTGCCTACGCCAGAACAGCTGGAAGTCTTTGCGGTGCCAACCGATGAAGGTTTTGGGCGTCACGACCGTTAACGCGCTTCGCCAATCGAACCAGCGGCCTGAGCCACACGAGGGTCAAGCGCGTTGAATGGGAGGTCCGTCGGGGCTTGGTTCTGCGCTCTTGGTAGAACGCGAGCTGTTTGCGCAGGAAGAGATTCTCGGCCGCGAGCGAGCTTTCGGATCGTAAACTGAAAATCAAAAAGCGGAGCA
The DNA here is from genome assembly GCF_036567905.1 of Candidatus Binatus sp. Classification (NCBI taxonomy): domain Bacteria; phylum Candidatus Binatota; class Binatia (SeqCode); order Binatales (SeqCode); family Binataceae (SeqCode); genus Binatus (SeqCode); species Binatus sp. (SeqCode). Next base: position 27,892 of record NZ_DATCTO010000073.1, on the reverse strand, counting down.
AATCGGCAATCAGGTTCAGCCAAAGCAGGCAGGATTTCATCATGGACCGATGCCCTCGGTTCTCAATCTCCTCCCTTTGAATCGGTCGCAATTTAGCCCGTTTCAAGTCCCGCCGACAATTTTTGCGGAGGACAGGCGGTCATGTCCTCTACGTGGCGGGACACGATCCACGTATCAAGGCAGTCGTCAGCCAGGTTCCCGGCACGGGACCGGCGCCGGACAAGAGCGGATTCGCGGCACCTGCGCCGCTGGTGCAGAAGCTGGCCAGCGCGATGGCTCGCGGGGAGATCGATGCACTCCCGCGCCCCAAGGAACAGCCCGAGTCGCTCAAGGGTACCGGAGACTTCAGGACGATGTGGCGTTATCTTCCGCGCGTCGCGGCGGCCAACATACGAGTGCCAACATTGATCATCGATCAGGAACAGGAAGAATACGGCGGCCGCGAGAATTCAGGCCTGGCTGCGAAAAATGCGATACCACGAACCACGATCGTGAAGTATCACGTGTTTCCCGGAAGCCATTACGACATCTACGAGAAAAATTACCGGGAGGCCACGAAGATGGCCCGCGACTGGTTCTCCGAGCATCTGAAGCCGTAACGTACATGACGGGACGAAAGGCCTGCGCATCATGCGGCTGATAGGTCGAGTCGCTTTTTTGTCGATCGGTCTTCAGCGAGCTGCAGTCGCACTATCTGTTCGCCGACCGCTTCGGACGGCCGGGCAAGGGCAACGACAAGGGCAAGGTCGAAGGGCTGGTCGGCTACGCGCGGCGCACGACCGCGCCGGGTCTCAGAAGTCGCGGTGCGCGTACGCTCGAAGACCGAGCCAGAGCGGCGCCGCAATCCATAAACCGAGCGCACCGAGTGCGACAGCGATCCCTTCCACACTTCCGAAGAACTCCTGAAACACCGCACCCGTATATCCCATCAGCGCCGCGACGTCGAGTTGAAGCAGGATCAAAAGGCGCGCCGCATCGAGCGGATTCAGAAGCGCGAGTCCGAGCAGCACGCGGTCGAGCCGGACCGCCGGGAAGGCAATGATCAGCATCAGCATCAGTCCGTCGTAAATCACAGCAAAAAAAAGCCAACCGACGAGCGCCACGCCAAGCGCCTTCACGCGATTCTCCGTCAGCACTGCGACCGCAAACGCGAGCGCCACGAACACGAACGTGAGCATCACGCCGGCCAGGAGCAACATCGCGAAGATCCCGCGCCCGGCACCACCCGAAGGGCTGTACCATAGAAACGGCACGCCGAGTCCAAGCACCAGGCACGCGGCCAACGAGAACGAGAGGCCAAGGTATTGGCCCGCAAACGCCGTCGGGCGCGCGATCGGCTGGCTCAGCAAGAGCTCGGCGAACTCGCGCGTGCTGTAGAAGCTCAGTAGCCCTACCACGATGCTCACCAGCGGTGCGACGAACAATGTCAGTTCGAGCACGCTCACGACCGCTTGCGCGGGCTCCGCGCCGACCGCGAATGCGGCCCACTCGGCGGCCGCGAAAAACAGCGCATACGCAGCGATCCACCGGCTGCGGACGAGCTCGCGCACGCTGAAGCGCGCGACAGTCAGCACCTGGCGCAAGCCGAGCCGGTCTCCATCATTTTCGCGATCGCGTTCTCCAGGGTCCGCTCGCCCGAACTCACCAGCGCCGCCCCCGGCGCGCCATCGAAGTACACGCGACCGTCGAGCAGGAAGGTCACGCGGTCCGCAAACGTCTCCACTTCGGCCATCACGTGCGAGGCCATGATTATCGTCCTGCCGTTCGACCTTTGCTCGAGGAGCCATTGCTTTTGCCTGCGAGCCGCAAGCGGGTCGAGTCCCACCATCGGTTCGTCCATCACGAGAATATCCGGGTCGAAAACCGTGCCCACCAGGATGCTGATCTTCTGGCGCGTACCGCCGGACAGATGACGCAGCGGGCGACTCATCACCGGTTTCAGATCGAAAAGATCGATCAGCCGATGGCTGTTGACCGCGCGCACGCCGCGCAGGTCACTCAAAAAGTCGAGCAGCTCGTTCGCCGACATCGCTTCGGGAAATCGCGGGCTCTGCGGAACATATCCGACCCTGTCGCGATAGCGCCAATCCCGCCCGACGATGGTGCCATCGATGGTGATCTCGCCCGAGTTTGGGCGAACCAGTCCCACGATGCATTTGAGAAGCGTGCTCTTGCCCGTGCCGTTGGGGCCTACAACCGACGTGATCTCGCCGGGCCGAAAGGCGACGGTGATCCCGTCGAAAACGGTCAGCGCGCCGAAGCGCTTTTTGAGGTCGCGGATTTCGACCACGACGGCCTCCACATCAGCGGGCGGTTGTCGACGAGCACCTTGGGCGTGAGCACCGGAATCGCGGTTTCGGCCAGCTCGAGCATCCGGGCAAACGGACTTCGCAGCAGGATTACGGAAGCGGGGTAGTTCTCGATCAACACGGCCAACAGTGAAACCGGGTGGTAGGGAACGTCGCCGATGCCGTCGCCGTTCAAGTCGTAGCCGCGGTAGCCGCTCCAATAGTTGCCGTCGAAGTTGTTCTCGGAGGTGCTCAGGCTGTTGGTCGCCACGTCGAAGCTGTTCGCTTCAAAGCTGTTCGCGGCGAACGAATTGCCGATCGAATCGGCCATCACCCGCACCGCGATCCCGTTGTTGAGAAATTTGTTTCTCTCGATCCGGTTGCGGTTCGAGTCTTCGGCGTAGAGCCCCACCGAGTTGCGGATGAAGAGGTTGTCCGCGATTCGGCTTTCATCGAGATCCTTGAGCAGCGCGCCGTCGCACGCCGCGCCCCAGTTGTGCTCGATCAGATTGCCGCTTACCACCAGGCGCTTCGAGTACATCAGCACCTCGCCCGCGCTATTATCGCGCAGCGTGTTGCCGCGATAGCTGTTGTCAGCCGAGAACATGGTGTGCATCCCGTAGCGGAGATTGTGCTCGCTTAGGTTGTCGGCGATGGTGCTATCGTGCAGGAACTCGAAGTAGAGCCCGTCGCGATGGCCGCTCACGCGGTTGCCCTCGACGACGATCTTCCGGCAGTTCCACAGGTGAATCGCATTGCCGCTGAGCGCCTCCGAGACCGCGTCGCCGCGAACCTCATTGTCTCTGACTGTGCACTCGGACGAAGCAGCGAGGTAAATCGCAAAGAAGTCGTTGAGCAGGCGGTTTCGCTCGATCACGCAGCGGCGTGAGTTTTTTACCTTGATCCCGGCAGGATCACTAGCGAAGGCACTGCCGGAATTCTGCACGACGAGCCCGCCGATTCGGACGTCGTCGCTGGTGACCGTGATGGTCTCGCCGACGCGACCGCCGTCGATTACCGGCCATCCCTGCCCGACGATCTCCAGCGGCTTGTTCACTGTGATTCCGTGCTCGTGATAGATTCCTCCGCGGACGACGATCCGCGACCCGGCGGGCGCCTCACGCACCGCGACCGTGAGGCTCGAGAACGGGCACGAAGGGCAGACGTCGATTTCTGACGGCGGCGCCGCAGCGGTCATGCGCGGCGCTACGACGAGCAACAGTACCGCGGCGAGAGCGGCAGTGGTCCGTGCGCGAAGCGGCGGGCGCCGTAGGGAGGACGATCGGCGCAAGTTTGGCGGCGGAGTCCCAGGCCGATAAGCCATCATTCTCACCGGGCCGCTCCCGGATGAGGATGCCCCGGCGCGATTTCCGAACCGATCGGTGCGATCGCCGGAGCGCCGCGGAAGCTGCCGTGCGCCCACTCCATCACAAGCGCAAGGAACCCGAGAACAGCCGCGAGTATGATCGCAATTCCGCCGATGCCGGGATAGCTGACGATGCGGAAATTCATCATGCGGTACGCGCCGAGCAGGTGCGGTGTAAACGGCGGAATCCGTATTGCCGCGTGCGGATCCAGCTCGTGCCCGTACATGTAGAGCCACGAGTAGAAGTCCGCTAACCCGAGTAAGCCCGCAATTGCAAGACCGACGACCCATCCGACCAGCACCCACAACCGCTTGGAGGCGGCCACCACGATTCCCACGATACAGAAAAATACAACCAGGGCCGGTATCATGCGGAATTCAGCAAAATCGCTCTCCACGATTTTGTGCATCCCGATGTAATGGTTGAGCTCGTTCACTAGGTCGACGCGGCCGCCGAGATGATCAAGGTAGATGATCATCGGCAGACCTTCGGGGTACTGCGGCGCCTCGAAGTCGTAGTGCCAAAGCGGCTTGGCGAACGAGATCAAAAGAAGCAGCGACGCCGCCAGCATCATGGCGCGCGACAGTCTAAGTTTCATCGGTGTCTCTCGTTGCGCGGAACCGGCCAGAGGCTGGCTTGCCGATCACCATCACGTCCGGCCGGCGCTGCTCTGCTTGCGCGGTTATTTCCCTCCGCCATGCCATAACAGCGCCACCTTCGCACCGGGCGCCGACACCCGCACGTAACCCTGCATCTCTTGGTGCAGCGCGGAGCAAAAGTCTGTGCAATAGAAAGGATAGACGCCGGTCCTGGTCGGCATCCATTTGAGCGACCGTGTCTCGCCCGGCATGATCACCAGGCCGGAGTTCCCAGCCCCCATCACCGCGAAGCCGTGCGGCACATCCCAGTCCTGTTCGAGGTTGGTCACGTGGAAGTACACAGTATCGCCGACAAAAATGCCCTCGATATTGTCGGGAACGAAGTGGCTGCGAATCGCAGTCATGTAAACGTGGACCACGTTTCCTGAGCGCACAACCTTGGCCGCATCCTCGGATTTGGTCGCATACGGGTTCTTGTCCTTATCCAAGTCGTAATACTTGACGTTGTTCGGCATCAGCATGCTGGCCGGGATCGCCTGCGCATAGTGCGGCTCGCTGATAGTAGGGAAGTCGAGCAACGTGCGCATCTTGTCGCCCGAGATGTCGATCAGCTGGGCAGATTGGCCCATCTCGGGACCCGTCGGCAGGAAGCGATCCTTCGTCATCTTATTGATCGCGACGACGTACTTGCCCCACGGCTTAGCGGAATCGCCGCCGGGGATCATCAGATGGCCGGGCGCGTAATAGACCGGAATTCGATCCTCGATCTCCCAGGTGCCGAGCTTCCACTTGATGATCTCGGAACTAATGAAGCACGAGGTGTATACGTTGCCTTTGCCGTCGAACTCGTTGTGCAGCGGCCCGAGGCATGCATTTGGGACCTCGCCTGCCAGCACCGCCTCGTACTTGAGCACCGGGATGCCGTAGCTCGCGGTCTCGAACTGCATTTTCTGGATGGCGTCGAGCATCTTGTGGAACGAGTGGATCGGTATCGTCGAAGAGAGCTTGCCGCCCGCAACTATATATTCACCGGTGGGATCCACGTCGATTCCATGCGGCGATTTGGGCGTCGGCAGGTAGTATATCATGTCCGGACAGGTCTGCGGCGTGAGGACGGCTACGCTGGTCAACTCCTCGCTCTTGGCGGTGTCCGTCACGGGGTCGAGATAGTTGTGGAGATAATGCGCCGCCATCTGTTTGCCGTTGCCCTCGGTGAGGCACTGCTCGGCGCGCTTCCAGTTCACCGCCGCAACAAAGTCTTTGTCATTCTGCGATGCGTTGACCTCGAGCAGCGTGTGCGCCTCTTCGGTGTTGTAACTGGAGAAGAAGCACCAGCCGTCTGAAGGACCCTTCCCGCAGTGCGCCAGATCATAGTCAAATCCCGGAACTAGGATCTGGAACGCAATATTCATCGTGCCAGACTTCGGGTCGACCTTGATAAAGCTCAGGCTGCCCTTGAAATTGCCCTTGTAGTCGGCAATCGAAATGTCTTTCTGTGGGATCGGAACACTAAACCGAGTGCCCGAGACTATGTAGTTAGTATTCTCGGTGGTAAACGGCGACGAATGGCCCCCTGCGCTGTTCGGGATCTCGAGTATTTCCTCGGTCCGGAAGCGCCGAAGATCGATTCGCGCCACGCGCGGCGTGTTGTTGCCGTTGATGAAAAGCCAGCGGCCGTCCGGCACCCCGTTGGTCTGCGACAGCTCCGGATGATGGGAGTCGTCCCACGGCACGAACCCCCACGAAGTCATCAGCATGGCCTTGGTCTCCTCGGAGTAGCCATAACCATCTTCGGGGTTTTGCGAGAACACCGGAATGACCTGGATCAAGCGGCCCGACGGGATGCCGTAGATTTCGATCTGACCGCTGTATCCGCCGGAGAAGAAACCGTAAAACTCGTCATACTTCCCGGGCGGCACGTACACGAGTGAGGCCGCATCGCCCGCCATCGCACTTGGTTTGGCTGGCGCCTGTGCAGGCCGACTCTCGCAGCCCGAGAGCATCGCACCCACGGCAATCGCGACCCCGACAATTATTGAAGCGAAAATTCTTCCGCTGCATTTGGCATTCATGAGTCCGCTCCTTCGCAACTGGCAAGCGCGTTCATCGCGCCGCTAGCTTACTGGGCTCTCTACTCCGTGACTTCGACCACGCCGATCATCCCAGTGCCCGCATGCGGTACGCAGACGTAGTTGTAATGCCCGGCAACAGTGAAGGGATGCCGGTATACCGCGCCGGGAGGCATCGGCCCGGAGTCGAACGGCTGCGCGCCCTTTGGGATCGGAGGGCCAATTGTTACCCAGTGAACGATCTTTCCGGTGTTTCGCCACTCGACCGTGTCGCCGACCCGAATGGTTACCGTCTCAGGGACGAACATCGTAGGCTTGTCCGTCATCGTGACGACCACTGTTGAACCGCTCGCGGCGGCACTGCGCGACTGCACGTTCGCGAAGAGGATTAGAGCGAGGAGGCTCGCACAGACTGCTGCCGCGATCCGGTTTCTCCACCAACCGCCTTGTGTCATTTCCTGTCCCTTTTGTCGTTTTCTGTCTGGGAGCAATGTTCTCGGCTCTGATGGGGCTTGCTCGTGGTTGGGGGGAGTAGCATGCGCCGTCCCATTGCGGCGCGCGCCGACTGCTGACAATTCCGTATCTTCCGGTCCGCGTATCCGCCTATCAGCTGATCACAAGCAACCTACATGCCCCAGAAAATGCAGACAAAGATCAGGAAATGCCGCGAAAGAACGTTTCTCGTTTTGCAGTCGTGACTTCAATGGCTCCAAAGGGGCCACTGGACCGCGAAGTTGTGTCCCTTTTGCCCATCAAACTGAAAACTCTGAAACCGGCCTCCCTGTGCAAGGTTCCAGGCCGGTTTTGTTCCACGGGCTTTCCAGCGGCGCCGGGGGGCAGTTTCGCGTCTCGCGGGCACACGACGACTGGGAATGCCACCTTCGCAATCGATTTCGCAGACACTTCTCCTTTCCTCCATCCTTCCCCATCGCCGAAATCTGCTGCGCTCTGCGCTCGACTTATGCGGCGGGCAACGCCAAAGATCGCGATCGCGCCAATCCGTGGTTTTTCTGCGTACTTGTTCATTTGCTTCTCCGCCATGTTTGACGAGAAAACCACGCAATACGGCTTAAAGCAGGCTAATACTACAGCGCCTGAGATTAAGTACAATTAATACTCGTATTGACAGCTTTACACAAACTCTTTTCCGCCTCTCAAAGAACGCATTTATCGGTTCGTGCGACGAGCGGATTGAAGCTTTGGTTGGTCGAGCCGCTCGGATTTGAACCGGCGATCACGCGCGCCGCAGCGGAAGCGCGTCAGGCTTGATTATCGCTACCGTGCCGGTGGGGAGCAGCCACTTCAGCTCTTCGACATCTTCGTCGTCCACCGAGATGTTGATCAATAGGGTCGGTAGCGGGGTTGCCGGCCGCGAGGGCGCTGCCTCGGGCGTCGCGGTCAGTGTGGCGGTCGCGATCCGACGGCAGCGCCTACGACCTTGCCGTTGCCTTCGCTTTAAAATTAGCTCAAACTGCCGGCGGCTCTTAAGAGGATGGCCTTCTCGATCGCAAGATTTCGAGGGCGTTCGGCCCTGTTGATTGCTGCCGCCGGTTTGGTGGCAGTCGCAGTCTCGTGGTCGATGATGGCGAGAGCACCTGAGTTCTCCCCGGTCAGTGCGAATCCGTCCATAAGTATCGAGACCGATAATCTGAGGCGGGGTGATGTGCGTTTTTTCACGTATCGAGATCGGGCGGGCGATCAGATTCGGTTCCTTCTAGCCCGCGACTCCACAGGACGGATTGAAGGAGCCATCGACGCCTGCCGACGCTGCTCCATGTATCGTAAGGGTTACGTCAGTTCTCGCGGGGATCTCGTCTGCAGATATTGCGGCAATCGATACAAGTTGGAAGCAATGGAATCTGGCCTCGCATCATGCGTGCCTGTGAAACTGCCGTTCCAGGTGACCGGGCACACCGTCAACATCAAGCCAGCCGATCTTCAACGCGAGCGAGGGTTGTTCTAGAAGTGGCAGCCGGGGTATGAGGCAGTCGTTTTCAAAGACGGACTTGCGGGACCTGAGTCTAATCATGGCCATCATCATGCTGTTGGCCAGCGTCCCCGCGAATGCCGGGTTGGTCGTCGTATCCGGACCGAGCCGGCCCGAATTGACCACCAACATTTGCCAGCCGATTCAAATGCTCGACCGTGTGTCGAACACATTGCTTGCCCGCCCAGCAACGGTACTGCCGGAGTTCGTTCTCCGAGACTTGGGCTCGAACGCCGTGAAAAAGGCAGTGCGACCAGTCGATTTTCAGGTCGCCCCCGACACCCCACCCCCGAAGCGCCCCATCTAAGAAGCTTCGCTCGACCACGTTCCCGATTTGGTTTTCTTTTGCGACGCCGCAAATGCCGCGGCGCCAAGCTTGTTCCTTCAGGCAAGCGGTGCACCGCGAAGGTGTCCGCTGGGAGATGTTCTATGCGACGGATTTCTGAGCTTGCCCTTTTGGCTGGAGCGGCTGTTTCTCTGCCCGACGCCGCAAACACGGCCAGACGCCAGGTTTACAAAGCGAAGAAGGTGTGGAGGTGCGCGTTAGTAGTGGCGCTTTTGGGAATTCCTGTCTGCGTTGCTGCGGCAAGTTCACCGTCGGCTCCGACAACCAGTGTGTCAGACTCGGGAACCGCGACCACGCAGGCTGGCGGCGGCGCTGGTAGCGGAACCGGTCAGCGAAAGAAGCCGGACCAGAAAAAGGCAGCCGCCTCCAAGCGCAAGGCGCCGATGCGTCTCGCCCCGGTTACCGTGAAAGGGAAGCGCATCGTGCCGGAACGGCTGCAAAACGACAAAGAAGCGCGCAAGTCGCTCGATGAAACGCCCGGTGGGGTGGGACTCGTGACCCAGCAGCACATCGAACAGCGCAGACCCTCCGATCTGGCCGACGTGCTCGACTTCGTGCCCGGTGTGATCGCGGGGACCAGGGCGGGCGCGGAGGAACAATCGCAGATATCAATCCGTGGATCTGGGCTTGAGAATACCTATCAGCTCTGGGGCCTGAATCTTCTGCAGGACGGCTTCACGCAGAATCAGGCTGACGGGTTTGCCTACCTCCAGCCGGTCGATCCCGACTTCGTCCAGCGCATCGAGGTCTACAAGGGCGCGAACGCGCTGCAGTTTGGCGCCGACAGCCTCGGCGGCGCAATCAACCTCGTCTCGAAGACCGGCTACAACACTCCGCTGGTTGAGACCAACAGCATCGGCGGCTCGTTCGGCTACGTGAAGAACTACGTGGGTTCCGGCCGCGTGATTGGGCCCTGGGACTACTACTTGGGGCTCAGCGATTCGGAGCTCGGCGGCTATCGCAACCACAGCGGCGCGGTTCAACGGCGCGCATTTTTAAGCATCGGCTATCTCGCGGCAAACGGAATGACTATTCGTTTCGATGCGAACTACCTGCACAACGACGAGAAGCTTCCGCAGGCGCTGACGCTGAAGCAACTGGAGTCCAATCCACAGCAGGCGGAGCCTAAGGCCGTAACTACAAATGCTTGGCGCCGCTATGACTTTCTAAGGACCGGGGTGACCATTACCCAGCCGCTGGGAGAATACGGGGTTCTGGAACTGTACAATCAGTTCATCTGGCACGACCTCGACCACACGCCGATCTACGCGTTTCTGCAAGGAAGCAGCTACGACTGGAACTCCGAGTTGCGTTACGTCTCCACTGCCCCGCTCTTCGGCTATCAGAACAAGATGAGCGCCGGCATCCAGTACGGCGGCACGTTGGTCAAAGATCTTGAGTACGCACTCCTTCCAGGCGGACACATGGGCGCGCCGCTGCGAAACCAATGGGACCATGCGCTGACCATAGGCACCTACGCCGAGGACGATTTCAGCCTGACTCCGAAGCTTACCCTGGTCGCGGGCGGACGGATGGACTATTCACGACGATCGATCGTGGGCTACACCTCGGCGTATCTGGCGGATTCGACCGGTGGAACCGATTTCTTCTCCGGCATCTCTCCGAAATTGGGATTTATTTACCAGATCACTTCCCAGACGCAGGCATTTGGAAACATCAGCCGTGCGTATCAGCCGCCAATCCTGCTGGAGGAGTCTTCGCCTGTAAACACCAAGGCGGGCCTCGGAAACATGGATGCCGAAAAGGCGTGGCAGTTCGAGCTCGGCACACGCGGCGCCCTGAATGAGCGAATCAATTGGGACGTGAGCGTCTTTGACTACGAAATCTGGGACGAGCTTCAGAACGTAAATTTCGTTCCATACCCCCACGCCGGCTACACGATCCCTGCGTACGATAATATCGGGCGTACCCGCCACACCGGCATCGAGCTCGGCAACGACGTGCTCATCGCGAGCAATATTGCCCGCGCTCTGGGTCTGGATTCACAGGGAGACGCGTTGAGAGCGCGGGTCGCGTACACATTTTCGTATTTCAGGTTCGTCGACAATCCGACCTATCACAGCAACCAGATTCCGGGCATTACGCCTGAGAACTATCTGCACGGCGAAGTGGTGTATAATCACGATTCCGGGTTCTGGTTCGGGCCATACGTCGATTCGGCAATGAACCACTGGGCGGTCAACAGCGCGAACACCGCGTACGCGCCGTCGTACGTGCTGGTCGGAGTAAGGGCCGGATACGATTACAAGCCCCTGCACTGTAAATTTTTCTTCGACGCGCGAAACCTCACCAACGCGACCTGGGTGTCCGCGGTCGTACCCGATGCGGGCAACGGCGCGTACTTCGAGCCGGGCGACGGCCGCGCTTTTTACGGCGGAATGCGCTTCAGCCTTTAGTACAAGGGATGTCGGCGACAATGAGTAGTCGAAAAATGGAGATACGCTGGGAGGCTTTGGCGCTGGTCTGCGCCGCATGTATCGCGGGGTGCAGGCCCAGGGCTTCCCCCTTGGTTTTCGAGCCGCAGGCGCGACCGATCCTGGCGGTTGCGAGTTCCGCCCCTGATCTGAAGCTTCTTCCTTCCGGCGTCGTGCTGGCGTCACTGGTCGAGCCGAACGCTGGTGGCGGCGATGACCTGTTCTTTTGCACTTCCACCACCGGCGGCGCCGACGTCTTCACTCAATCATTGCAGCTCAATGCCGGCGTCGGCAGCGTGCATTCTCATCGCGAGGGAACGCCGCGATTACTGACAGGCAAGCCCGGAAACTACTACGCCCTGTGGACCGGGAGCGCGCCCAACGGGCAGGGGATGGCGCTATTCTTCGCGAGATCCGACAACTTCGGTCACAGTTTCTCCAAGCCGGTTGCGCTCGATGCGCCGAGCGGAGGTGCTCATCCTTACTTCAACGGCGCCGTGGCCCCGAACGGCACTATGATCGCCGTCTGGATCGCCTATGACAGGGTGCCAGGCGCGGTTCCTGAAACCGGCGTCTTGGAGCTCATCCGCTCCACCGACGGCGGGCGGAGCTTTTCACCGCCGGCCCGGGTTGCAATTGACGTCTGTCCATGCTGCCGCCCCGAGATCAAATTCGCCGGGCGAGGCGCCTGGTATCTTTCGTGGCGGCATGTCGATCCGGATCAGGAGCGCGACTTCGTGGTGATCTCATCTCATGACGACGGTTCCGTCTGGTCGGAGGAAACCCGTGTTTCGCGCGACGGATGGCATATCAACGGCTGCCCCGACTCCGGTTCGTCGCTGGCGTTGCTGGACGGCAAGGTCTTCGTCGCCTGGTATACGGTGATCGACGGCGAGGAACGGCTGTTGTGGTCCGAATCCGATGATGGGGGCCAGCACTTCGGTCCGCGGCAGGATCTCTCCGGCGACGTCCGCGATCCAAATCATCCCTACCTCGAAGCAGTTGGAGACCGCCTCCTGGCCGCCTTTCAGGGACGCGACCCGGATCAGGATCACGGCTGGGCCAACCAGCGAATCTACTTGCGGCAGATCGCCCCCGCGGTTGCTCCCGCGCCGACGGCTCTGCCGCACGGGCCGGGCAGCGCCACCTATCCCGTCATGACCGCGCTCGGACCCAACGAGGTGATGACAGCCTGGACGGATTTATCCGCCGGCGGTTCCCGTGCGCTGAGCGTGCGCGGCTATTTCAAACCAGCGCGATGAGTGAATCCGGATACGAAGCGCGCCGGCGCATGGTGGAAGCGCAAAGCGCGGGGCCGCTGTGCGCTTTGCCCGTTCGCGCAGCGCCAATTCTCCGCGAAGACTCCACGATGCGCCGTTCGCATGCGCGGCACTGGGTCGCGTTCGCGGCGTCCTGTCTCTTCCACGCAAGCCTGATCCTGCTCGCGGTGCAGCTTGATCGAGCGTGGGTTCATACCATTGACCGGGCTGTCGATGGAGCAATCCGGGTGACATTGGTCGAACCTCCGCCGCTGGGTTCCGGCGGAGAGCCGAAGTCGGTTCCAACTGCCGGGAGAAATCCTGTGGCGCCTCCCCAGCCGCGACATCAGAAGGCCGCGAGCACGAAACCTGAGCGGCCCGACGATCGGGCCGCAGAGCCAAAGGCTGACGCCGGGATGGCTTCCGATTCAAACGACGGGACCCTCTCGTCGGCAGCGACGACCGGCCGGGCTGGATTCGCCACCGGCGTTCCCGGAGGTTTGGGCGACTCGCCGATCGCGGCCGATCAAGCAGCCATCCCTCCGGTTCCATTAAAGCGCGTGACCCCCATCTACCCGGTGGAGGCACGCGTCAGGGAAATCGAGGGCTATGTTGTTCTCGAGGTGGTCATCGACGAAAAAGGAAACATAGTCGGCCCGATACGAGTGAAAGAGTCGACCCCATTGCTCGACGCGGCGGCCATCGACGCGCTGAAGCAATGGCAATTCTCACCGGCACGCGACCGCAACGGCAACCCTGTACGCGTGATTCTGGACGTTCCGCTGCGCTTCGTCCTGGACTGAACGATAGAGAGCTTGAACGGCAGCGGCGGTCGCTCCGGTCGTCCGCGATGATCGAAAGGGTCACGACGAGAGTGGCGTGCGCGTGGTGCGGGAACTAAGGCGAAAAGCGAAAAAACTCCAACGTTTACACGGCTCGCGGAATTATGAGCAGTGACAGGCTACAATTGCGGGCGATCAAGCGTTAGACCGCTGCTCGATCGCTTCAATTTCCAGATCTCGATTTTACGGTGAATGCGAGCGCAGGCTGTCAGGCGTGCAGGCCATCGGTGTTCGTTTCGGCATTGCAGGTTGCCTCGCGAATGGCGGCCAGCAGGGTGGCTTTCTTGACCGGCTTGGCGACGTATGCATCGCATCCCGCGTCGATCGCTTTATCCAACGCCTCGGCAAGGACCGAAGCTGTCAGCGCGATGATCGGGATACGGCGGCGTCCGGTGTCACGCTCCATCGCGCGTATCGCGCGGGTCGCGGAGTAGCCGTCCATGATCGGCATCTGGATGTCCATCAGCACCAGGTCGTAGGCGCCGGTCCTGAACTTTTCGACCGCCGCGGCGCCGTCTTCGGCTTCGTCAACAATGTATGGTGTCTTCTTGAAGTATGCGTGCATGAGCAACCGGTTGTCGCGCGAATCGTCAGCCAGCAGGATCCTGAGCGGGCGCATCTCTTCCAATACGTCGCTGGCGGAGGTCGAATGGACGCCGTTGCGCTCGGCGGGCGAGGTGAGTTGCGACGACGCATCAGCGGCGCCAAGTGCCCGGTTCAGCGCTGCGAACAGATCGGCGCGCCTTATCGGCTTGACCATGAAGATCTCGATGCCCGCTTTGCGAGCGCGCGCCATGGTTGCGCCCAAGTCGTCGGACGTGAGCATCAGTATGATCGGACGGTCATACGACCCGAGCCCGCGACGGCGAATCTGACGGGCCACTTCTATTCCGTCCATCCCGGGCATCCGGCAATCCAGCAGCACCGCGCGATAGGGGTTGCCGCCGGCCACCGCCCGATCGATTTCGTCCAGCGCAGTCTGGCCGCTCTCGACACAGGTGACCAGGACGCCCCGCGAGGTGAGCGCCTCGCGCAGAATCATTCGGTTGACGGCGGTGTCATCGACGACCAGGATGCGCATGCCGGCCAGGTCCACGCTCGGCGCCTCAAGCGGGAGCGTCGCAGGGGCGGGCCGGGTCTTGAACTCGGCGGTGAAGCTGAAGATGCTGCCCTTGCCCAGCTCGCTCTCGACGGCTATCGCGCCTCCGTACATCTCGGCCAGCCGCTTGACGATCGTGAGCCCCAGCCCGGTTCCGCCGTACTTTCGCGTCGTCGAGGAATCGGCCTGGGTGAAGGCGTCAAAGATGCTATCGGTCTTGTCGTGCGCGATTCCGACCCCGGTGTCCGCCACCGAGAACCGAATCGAGGCGGCGCCCGAGCCGGTATCCGGATGCGCCATCTCGACGCTGAGCACGACCTCGCCCTGTTCGGTGAATTTAACCGCGTTGCTGAGCAAATTGACAATCACCTGGCGCAGGCGCAGCGGATCGCCGACCAGGTTATGCGGCACGCCGGCCGCCACGTGGCCGGCGAGTTCGAGATGCTTCTCATGCGCGCGTACCCCCATCGTCTCGGCGACCGCGTCGACCAGGTCGCGAATGTCAAAGTCAACTTCCTCCAGGCTGAGATTGCCGCTTTCGACTTTGGCCAGGTCGAGGATGTCGTTGATTAGGTCGAGCAGGGTGACACCGTTCCTGCGCATGATGTCCAGGTAGCGGCGCTGCTCCTCGGTCAAGTCGCTTTCCCACAGCATGTCGGCCATCCCCAGCACTGCGTTCATCGGCGTGCGGATCTCGTGCGACATGCTCGAAAGGAAGTCAGACTTGGCCCGCGAAGCTTCTAGCGCGGCTTCGCGCGCGGCGATCAGCTGACGTTGTGTTTCCTTGAGCGCGCTGATATCGCGAGCGATCGAGACCGTGCACAAATGTCCGCGCAGCTTGAGATTGACCGCGGAGATCAAGCCGTGGTAGGTGCTGCCGTCCTTGCGGCGGAGGGTTGCCTCCAGGTTCCTGACCACGCCGGCTCGTTCGAGCTCGGCTCTCAGGCGCTCGTTCTCTTCAGGGTTCACGAATGACTGGATTTCGCTCCAGTGCTTACCGATGATTTCGTCGCGGCAGAAGCCGGTATTTCGGGTGTACTCTTCGTTGATATCGACGTATCTGCCGGTTTTGAGATCGAAAATCGCCATGGAGTCGAGGCTCCGATCGAAAAGTTGGCGCCACGCTATCTCACTCTCGCGCAACTCGGCCGCAGCCAGCTCGCCCTCGGCTATGATGCGGCCGCGCTGCGCAACTTCCTGCCGGATATCACACTTATCGCACATTTCTTCGCGGCGAACCTGCGCTTCGTGTCGAGCGGCGACCTGCGCGGCCAGTTCGCCGCGGACAGCCTCGAGCTCGCGCTCGGCGGCCTGGCGCCGGCTGATCTCATCTTCGGCGATATCGGTCTCGGGGTGTCCCATTCTGAATCCAATGCTCCTCTGTGAGCGGCTCGATTGCCCTTGCAGCCAAAGAATGAGCAACTGTCATGCCTCAGAATCGGGGAAGGTCGCGAAGATCAGAAAAACTCAAGCTATTTGGAACAGAGACACCCCAAGCCAAAGCCGGGATAGGGTAGGTGACGAAAAGCCGCCGCGCGCCGCAGCTTCATCACCGCGAGTACGCCGCGCGCGGACTGTCAGGCGTCCGGGCCGCCGGCGATTAACTATCGTGGGAGTCGCAGTCGGAGTGGCGGTGGCAGTTGGCGTCGCCGTGCCAGTCGCGGTTGGCCTCCGCGGCCGATCCGCCAATGTACCTGGAGTACGTGATGGCCGGATCACCAGGTCGATTTCTCAAGTCCCGGTCGTCCTAATTTCGCGGGGCGGATCATAGTCGACGGACTCTACCTCAATTCTGCTGGGCTTTAGGGGGAAGGCCACGATACAAGAGCCTTTGACGATATCTTGAGTTCTGACGACTTGCTGGCAGCGTAGGCAGACTTCTGGCAGTTTAAGCGCATTTCCTGTTATCTGCGGAACGCGTTTAGAAGCACCGGCGTAGCCCGTCATTCCGCCAAATATCAGAGTCTATTTCCTATAAGTTCAGAGGCTGTTTCGTATTAGCCTTAGTTATCGGGCTGACTCGTTACGAGGCCTCGGGGATCTTCGTATGGCCAGCATCACTCGGCATATTAGAGGGCTGACAGATAAACTCCCTTCATCAGAGGAGCTTGACCGGTTCGGCACGAACGGATTGTTAGCATTGATTCATGACGCGATTGGTCATCTCGTCACGCCGGTTCACAGCCTTCCCAAGATGATGCCTATCATCCAGCAAGCCGCGCACGCGTTGATTGAACAACAGGCGCTTTTGAAGGAGGTGTTGACCGTTCGGGAAGGTGCGATCTGGGAGCGCCTCGGCGCTCGTAAAAAACTCGAGGGAGTCCCTTCGCTCTCCCATTCGGTTCTCAAGCGGGATCTGCGCTTTGTTTCAGTCAGTAAGTCCTACTGTGATTTGTTTGAATTCAGCCCGGCCCAATTCCGGGGTATGTCTCTCAACCAGCTTCTTCATCCAGCGGACATCCCACGATTTTCCAAAATCGTTAAAGCGTTGTTAGCCGGTAGGGTCGAGTCATGCGAGCTTGTCGAGTGGAGAGCTACCGGCAGCCGCCGCTTCGTGCTCACCAAAGATACCCTGTGGGGGATTGGTACGGGCCAAGTGCGAGGGCCGCAATATATTACCACAGTCTCTGAAAAAATCGCCGACCAGGACGAGGCGGCGATGCTCGTTGAGAACGCAAAGTTGCGGATTCGTGGACCTGCAGCAGAGCAGTAACTGGCCTGCACCCCGAAAAATCCTGATCCGCCCCGCGAAACTAGTACGTGCGCCTATTCAAAACCTAAAGGTGGCGGATCAGTCCGGCGTCGCTGAACTTCGGCACGGTGAAGGCCGGCTCGTCCAAGGGCCCGAAGAACATCACGGTGAGCAACCCCAAGGGCAGCAAGAAGAAGCCCGGTCTTACGGTGGTGATGGAGGGGCTCAGCGGAGCGGTCAGTCCGTTCAGCGTGACGAATGACTGCGATGCACCACTGCCGGCAGGCGAGAAGTGCACGATCGGAGTTACGTTCATGCCGACCGTTGCGCAGCCGTATAGCGCCATCCTGACGATCAACGACAATGCGGAACACGAGCCTCAGTCGGTGAAACTCAAGGGCAAGGGCAAAAGCGAATAGTCAGGGGCCCCGAGTCATTGCCACTTTCCCCGGCGCTGCGCATAAAGCGGGCGCTCTGGTAGAATTCAGCGATGGCTGAGGGGCAGCCGCGAATTACCTGTGCCTATTCAAAACCTAAACCCGGACGTATTGATGATGCAGCCCGCCAAGGATTGGAATAGCTGCGATGCGGCCGATCTTCTGCGGCCCGCGAAAATCCGGAGCATCTTTATCCAGTGAGAGATGCGGCCGGACTTTGTTGTAATAAGAAGCATAAGCCTTCAGGACAGCGCGCAGGTGCGCTTCGCCGAACACGACGAGGTGGTCGAGTGATTCTCGACGTATCGATCCGATGAGCCGCTCAACGTGGGCGTTCTGCCACGGCGAGCGTGGCGCCGTAGGGCGATCTCGGATCCCCATTGCACGAATCCGGCATTAGCTAAAACAGGTATTCCAGAAGAAGCTTCTGCGCCAGCTCGACCCCTTCGCTGCGCGTTTGAGCGACGGCGGAAGCTATTGAAGTTCCTTCGTGCAGACACGATACTGTCTCAACCGTCAGTCAAGGAGAGCCGATATTGGACCTAAGCACAATCATCGCAGAATTGAGGAGCGAAAGAGACAAGATAGGGCGGGCAATTGCTGCCCTAATCGAAAGCGCGGGTGTGAGTGGCAAAGGCGCCACTCGAAAAGCTGCGCGTAAGAGACAAGGCGGCATTACCCCGGCAGGGCGACGCCGATTGTCACTGGCGATGAAAAGACGGTGGGCAGAGCGGCGGGCGAAGAAGTCATCCGCTAAGACTGCCGCGCCAAAGAGACGTGGGCAACTCACTCCCGCAGGCAGGAAGAGGCTGTCTGAAGCGATGAAAAAGCGCTGGGCGGAAAGGAAGGCAAAAGCTTCCTGAGCAGCCGGTCGTCAAGGTTCTTTCGAGTGGCGACGGGTCCGCTTGATTCGCCAAAAATGCGCCGATCTTGTTTGGCTACTAGCAGCTCCCTTGGAACTACCTATGCCGGGCGACATCATGGCGGTGAATTTCAAAACCCTAGACCATTCGCCGCTTTCGGGTTTTCGGTAGGCACAGTCGCGGAAGGCCGCCGGCTCGAGGAGAGCCTCGCGGAAACTCCTTGAACGATGGGGATGGCTTATCCGCGGCCCTATCGGCCGAGATTACGCAGACCCTCGATGCATAGCCGAAGCCAGTGAAGACTTTCAAACCTCGAATTGTGCTCTCGCTTCGCGACCGCGAAGAGTTGCTCGGATTCGCGCGTCGAGCGATCGTGCCACTCCATATCGAAGGCCGGAAGAATATAGATCGCGAGGTGTGGTCACTGTCCAGGTATTTGTTCGCACTCACAGAGCACGGCCGAATCGAGTTTCCCATATGTGCTAGTTACGCCCTGCCTGGCGAGTCACCCGATTTCGTTTTGGAGTTCGCCGGCCAGACCGTCGGACTCGAGGTCACTGAGGCGACTACTAGCAAATTCCATGAACAACTCGAGATGGCGGAAAAATCGGATGACGGAATTTACTTTGATCCGCTCGGTCCTGGATGGGCCGGTGATTCGCCAGAGAGAGTCAATTCGGAACTCATCGTTGCTGTGATACGCAGGAAGGCTGCGAGCCTAGCGAAAGGCGCCTGGCGAACGGTACAGAACCAAGATCTATTGATATATTGCGAGAATGCTCCGGGGCCAGGAGTGAAAAATAACGATCTGCTCGCGCGCGTCAGACCAGTTCTCGTGAATATGCGTCAATCGGATGCAGCACTCCGAGCTTTCCGTCACATCTCGCTGATCGCCGGCGGCAAGCTGATCTTCGACGTCTCGTGCGAGTGTGCGGAGGTTCCTATCAGCATATAGTCTGTTGTCCTGCGCAAAAATTGCCGGCGTGACTTGAAACGGGTAAATTGCGACCGAATCGAAGGGAGGAGATTACGCATCCAACCGCAACAACCCCGAGATCGACGGGACCAGCCGGCTCTCGCTGTATCTACCCTTCGGCCAAATTGGACCGCAAACCGTGGCGCTCGCGATTCAAGGCGCGGCGGCGCCTGCTCGCGATCGGGATGCGTTTCCCGACGAGCTGATCGTGCGGCGCGAGCTGGCCGTCAATTTCGTGCGCTACAATCCAGGCTTCCAGACACTTGCAAGCGTCGAGCCATGGGCGCGTCGCACTATCGGCGAACACGTCTGATGCGGCAGTCGCTCGCGGCAAACTTCAATGACAGATTCAGTATCAGACGGGCCAGTTGTGCTGCTCACTGGCGCATCCGGATACGTCGGCGGGCGGCTGCTGAAAGCGCTCGAGAATGCTGGAGTTTCGTTGAGATGCCTGGCGCGCCGGCCCGATTACCTGCGCTCGCGCGTGGCCGCTAAAACTGAGCTCGTTCGCGGCGACGTACTCGATCCCGCAAGTCTTGAGCCGGCTCTCCGTGACGTTTCGACCGCATACTACCTGGTTCATTCGATGGGGTCGGCGGGTTCATTCGAAGTGAAAGACCGCGAGGGCGCTCGCAACTTCGCCGCCGCGGCACGTTCAGCAGGCGTGCGACGCATCATCTACTTGGGCGGTCTCGGTGAGAGTAGCGGCGAACTCTCGACGCATCTGCGAAGCCGCCATGAGGTCGGAGAAGTGTTCCGTGAGTCAGGCGTTCAGGTAATCGAATTCCGTGCTTCGATTATCATTGGGTCCGGCAGCCTCTCGTTCGAGATGGTGCGCGCTTTGGCGGAACGTCTGCCGGTGATGATCACGCCGAAATGGGTCGCGGTGAAGGCGCAGCCAATCGCTATCAGCGATATGATCGATTACCTGCTTGCGGCGCTGAACCTCGAGGTCGAGGGCAGTCCAATCTACGAAATCGGTGGCGCCGACATCGTGTCCTACGGCGACATCCTGCGCGAGTACTCGCTTCAGCGCGGGCTGCATCGCCTGATGATTCCCGTGCACGTTCTTACTCCGCGGCTCTCGAGCCTGTGGCTCGGCCTGGTGACGCCCCTGTATGCGCGCGTTGGCCGCAAACTTATCGACAGCATGATCCATCCGACGGTAGTCCGCGATGATACCGCGCTCAAAGTATTTTCAATCCGGCCGCGGGGAATGCGCGAAGCGATCGCGCTCGCGATGCGCAATGAAGATCTCGATTTCCGCGGCACGCGATGGTCTGACGCGATGTCCGCCGCCGGCGAGCCGCGCGACTGGGGCGGAGTGAGATTCGGCAACCGTCTCGTCGATTCGCGCGTGGTGCACGTCGAGGTATCGCCAGAGCGCGCATTTGCGCCGATACAACGCATTGGCGGCGCGACAGGATGGTATTACGGCGAATGGCTATGGCATTTGCGTGGTTTCATCGATCTGCTGGTGGGAGGCGTCGGGATGCGTCGCGGCAGACGCGACGTTGAGTCGCTGGAACTTGGAGACGCGGTGGATTGCTGGCGTGTCGAGACGTTTGATCCCCCGCGTCAGCTACGGCTGGCAGCCGAGATGCGTCTGCCGGGCCGCGCATGGCTCGACTTCGAGGTCGTCGCGGAAGAAAACGGTTCAACAATCAGGCAGACGGCAATATTCGATCCGGTCGGGCTGCCGGGAATCGCGTATTGGTACGGGATCTTTCCGCTGCATCAGCTCGTTTTCGCCGGCATGCTGCGCGGAATCGCGCGCGCCGCAATAGCTGCTGACTCCGCGCTAACGGTGTCTCAGCGGGCGACTGATGCGGATTGATCTTGCCTTCACGAAATGACCTAGCGCTCAATCGTTCCCGCACGTATTTGTGCCTAGTCAAAACCTAAAGCCGGACCTGTCCGTGTCGAATTCCAATTCAGGCGGCGGTTGGGCTCTGAAATAAGCCGTTGCAATGTAGCCTCCAGGTATATGATTCAAGTTTGGCGATTGGCTGTGCGGGTACGCCACTCCCTTCAGCCGGCGTAGCTCCGCCCAGCCCGGTGTGACAGCGGTGTTGGTTGTAATAGGCCTTGTAATTGTCGAGCTTCCGTTCAAGATCTCCTCTGTTCCAAAATAAGGTCCGATCGAGGTATTCGCGTCGCACAGTCCCGATCAGTCGCTCGACGAAAGGATGGGACGTAGGCGTGCACGGGATGGTTTTGATCTCATCAATTTCAAGTATACGAAGGTTCGCACGCCACCGATGAAAGCGAAACAGGGGATCGTTATCTGAGGAAAGGTATTTCGGCGGTGTCTGCTTCGCAATCGCGCGATTGAACATGCGGCAGACGACCGGACCGTCGAGATCAGCCGGCGCGACGCCAAAGCCGACGATACGGCGGGTGAATACGTCCATCACGATCATGATCCAGTTGTGGCTACTAAAAACTCTGAAAGCTAGAAAAGCTTCGAGTTTTGGGATGGGCCGCGGTAGTATCGCCGGCGTGCAGCGTGATCTCAGAGCTTTATGGCTTGGGAACCAAACACGAGCGTGGACAGCTATCTTCCGAGTGCGTGACGAACCGCGTTCAGAATATAGATCAGATCGCGAGGCGAATGAATTTCCCCGAGACGTGTCACTTGCGACAACAGCTCCAGCTCGCCGTTCGAGACGTTGTGGATGCGTTGAAGTTGTTCGTTCTTTCGGAACTGGTCCCAGGCCGAAACCGAACCTTCTGCCCGCTCCGGTTGAGCAGAGATTAAAGCCTCCGTCTCCGGGTTGGCGAGAAAGAACAGTTTGCGGCTGTCGAGGCCGAGCACTTCCGCTAGCCTCGTGACAATCTTGTCGGACGGGTGCCGCCTGCTCGATTCCAAGTGCCCCACATATGGGGTCGAAGTCTTGATTCGCGTCGCGACAGCGTCCTGGGTGAGATTCAGCTCTCTTCGCCTGCGGCCTATCACCTCACCGAAATTAGGTTTCTTCGCACGCGCTATTGGCCGATCGGATTTGCGTTTCGCGGCGCGCGTCGCAGAGGTTCGAGCGGAATTCTCTACCTTAAACACGGTATGCGTAATTATTATAAAACTAAATACGAATCAATAGAAATCAGCTAACGATAACAGGACTCGTCGTTCTTGCTTGGCTCGCAACTTTCTCGGCACTGTGGCTACTGAAAACTCCGAATGCGCTGAAAAGGCTAGAGTTTTAGCATGAGATGCCGTAGTGCTCCCGGCATGCTCACGATCGTTCATTCGATCGTTTAACAGACTATCTCCGGGGCATCGATTTCAGCCGGGATCGCGCGACGAACAGGAGCTTGGTCAGAAACTCGACCATCGGTCGTTCCGCTATCACAGCCCGACCAGCCCGTCACCCCGGATCAGGTTTTCGGTAGCGACAACTCTAATCAGCGCGCGGATGCGGCGGCCCGCGGGTGTCCTAGCTCTATGTCGGTCTGCAGGGCCTGCCGCAGTTGGTTGAGGGCCTGCATGACTTGGCTTGCTCCCCCATGGTCTGGGTGATGCTCCGCCGCGAGTCGGCGGTAGGTCTTGTTGAATTCACGCAGTTCAATTTCAGCGGGCGCCGAGGGCTGCCCGAAGACCTCGGGCGCCAGTTTCTCCAACGCGTCCCGAACCTTTGCTCGGGCGCGCTCGTAAGGTGGAGGGAGCCACCCCCTTTTCCAATTGTCCGGCACCATCCGGTATCTCCGACGCTGCCGTGCCAACCTCGTCAGGCATTCTGTCAACAGCCGGCTTTCTTTTTCCGAGGGTAGCTTGCTTTCAGCCTCCCGTCGTTTCTCCCGGGCGCGCACCCGATGCGACGGCTTGCAATACAACTGCGGCCGGCCACGCCGGTTGTCGTCGAAGCGCTGTCCACAGTGTTTACATTTACGGGTTGGGGTTGCCATTTTTGTGACGAATTGCGTTACGCGTAACTATATTCGTAACGCAAACCGATCATCGCGTTCTCAATCATCTTAGTATCCTCTCGCCGACGGGATGTCTTGCCTTGGCGCCATTTTTGACCATCCTCCGGCAATTCCTCCGTCTGCTCGAGCCGCGAAGTTGTGATGCCTTCGTTTGACATAAAAGCTCACTGCGCATCTTGGGCCTCGCTAGATTCCTACCGATCATGAAAGTGGATTCCGGTCAATTTTGGCTCGACGGCGACATCCTGAGCAATTGATGCAGTATCGAGTTGAGATCGATTGACCCTCCAGCGGTTTCTTTACGCACGGGGAAATGACTGATGTAGCCTTCCGTGCGAAGCCGCCATACGACCGTGAATCCAAGCGCGATTTCCATTGCGGAGCGCCGGCGGCGCTTGGCCCATTCCGGGCATCTGTCCTCAAACCCGCTCGAAAAGTATTTCAATCGCAATTCGTCAGCGGCCGGTTTGACGATCCTCCAGAAGAAATCCTCCAGCAGCGCGCTGTACTCGGGAGCTGTCAAGCATTTGCCGGGATAGATGAAAACATCGTCGAAGCAGATAACCTCCGGATACTGCTCCAGCGCGAACACGATTTCATCGGAAGGTCGTGGCGATTGGATGAAATAGCGCCGAGTACCCGGATGGCGGGCAGCAAATCGGATTTCGGCTTCAAAGTCTCGGTGCGCATCCGGCGGCAGGCGCGATTCAATGGCTGGAATCAACTTGCCGAGTGCGTCGGACTTGCCGAGGACAGCCAGATCGGTAAACCATTTCATGCGATCCTCCCTGCTCGGATAGGTCAGCGCAAATTTCTGTCGCGGGAAGTCTTGCAACCAGGTCGCGCCTCTACCAAGTGCCGCGGTGTCTGCGGAAGTATCGCGCGAGACTCCCGGCCGCGATGGGGTCCCACTGGGTCCTTCGCCGAGATCCGAAATCGCTCAAAAAGTCATCAAGTTCCGGACCACCGTCTGAATCGTGCGCCGCGCGCTGCTGGGGAAGTGCCTTGGTGTACTCGTACTTTTGCGGCGGCTTGCACAGCGCAAGCATCAGCGCTTCGGCGCGATCGGGCGAGGGAACCCCTCGCGCGCGGGCTTTTTCCTTCGACTCGATTTTCATCCGCCCCTGCGAGTCGAGCTCATACAAGATGCTGGAGAGCTGCGCGATCGTCTTCTCGTCGGTCAGCCCGTCGACCTGGTCGCGTTCAAATGCGTCGGCCAGAGTCTGATAAAAACACGCCTTTAGATTCACGAAACGCCGCGCCGGATCGTTTTCTCCCATCTGCGGCCTGCTCTCACACGGCATGCCGACGTTGACCATCTCGACCGGGAAGCGGTGATCGCGCAGATGCAGCCCGAAATTGTGGCCGATGCCGACCGCATCAACCCTCACGAGGGAAAGACGGATCCGGAATTCGTTAAGCAAGCTGACCACCTGCCCGCGCGTGTCCTCACCTCGCCAGGCTCCCATCCGGATGATTTTCGGGCGGTCGCTTTTGAACTCGCATACGTAAACAACCGTCTCCGCCTCTCCTCCTCCGACATCGACGCCGGCAACCAGCGGGCCCGACCCGGCGTCGGTGATCGGATTCTGCAATGACCTCTGCCGGGCCCTCTCGAGCCATATCATCTTGAAGAGGGCATCCTGCGCCTGATCCGGAAAGCGCGCGAGCACCCGGGACAGCCAGTTCGGCGAGCTGCTCTCATTGCCGTGCCACCAGGCGAGGTACTGCTCGAACACCCAGCGCCTGGTCACCAGCTGCGGAAACGGGTTGTCGTCCAGCGGACCGCCCTCGGCCGGATCCATGGCGAGGAGTTGCTCGAGGTTGAGCCCCTTCAGATTGGGCGAATCGAACGCATCGATGGAAAGACACTTCCACAGCCCTCGTTCCCTGGTGAATGCATCGAAGAACGGACCGGACGGAATGGTCGGGTTGCCGGCCATGACCGTATGAACCCTGCCGCCCGCCATGGTTCCCGCCATCGCGTCGAAAATTCCCGGCTCGATCCCCGGCGCTTCGTCCGCGATGATCAGAAGCTGCTTGCCGTGATATCCCTGAAAGTTTTCGGCCTGATTGGTCGAAAATCCCAGCGCATAATTGTTATCGTCGCGGAACTTGAGCTCGCTGGTCTTGAGCTTCGGAAACGGTACCCTCGCGCGATCGACCAGCCGATGGATTTCAAACCAAAGCTGCGTCCGTACCTGCCGCTGCGTGGACGAGGTCGTTAGCACGACGCCTTCGGGGTACCGCGCCAGCCACCACAGAGCCGATACAGCGAGCGTGAATGTCTTACCCACTCCATGGCAGGCCTTGATCGCGGTGCGCCGGTGCGACTTGATGGTCCGCAGGAGCTCGACCTCACGCGCCCAGAGATCCATTCCCAGAACGTGGCTGGCAAACAGAACCGGGTCCTGAATCACCCTGCGCGCGTATCCCTTCTGTTCATCGGTAAGGTCAGGCATTTCACTCCTCCTCGCTGATTGGTCCTATTGCTTCCAGCAGCTGCACGAGGGTCAGTGGCTTTCCGTCCTTCCCTGTCAGCTCGTGGCGCTGCGGCGCGGCGTAGCCATTGATTTGAGCGGTGTGGCGGAGCACTTTCACTCCCGCTTCGACGGAACGCGGGTTGCCCTTGCGGATGCCCGGCTGCAGATTTAAAAACATGTCCTCGCAGCGTGCGGAGTCGAGCTTGCGAAACTCATCGGCCGCAAGCGCTGGCTCGCGCGCGATCAATCTGCGGAAAGACTTGTGGCAAGCCTGCTTGCTGATCGTGTAGTCCGGCGGAAATGTCACTCCCGGCGGGAGCGGAGTTATCGGTTGCGCCAGATGTTTCCCCACTCGTGAGACCTGCTCCGCGATCGCGTCGAAAGCGAGCCCGATTCGCTTGAGGCTCCCCACCTCGGCTTCGACCCAGCGCGCCCTGAGCACCACGGGGGAGAGGGCACTCGCCTGCCTGGCGTTGCGAAACGTTCCATCCGGCTGGCGTTTCATCATTCGCGTATCACCTCCGGCTTGAGGCCCAAGGCGGCCATCCGTTCCAGCGCCACCGCGACGAAGGGGGCAGATTTTTCGATCGCGTAGCAGCGGCGTCCAGTTTGCTGCGCCGCCACCAACTGCGAGCCGCTCCCGGAGAACGGCTCATAACAAATCTCGCCGGGCTCGGTGTGCATCTCCATCGGCAGCGTGAAGAGCTTGCATGGCTTGCAGGTCGGATGCGCGTCGGTTTCGGCTTCGGAACTCGGAACCGCCCAGACCGTAGCCGGAAATTCGCCCGCGCGCTCGCCGACCTCCGTTCGGAATGTCTTTGGCTTCTCACCCCTGATCCAGCCGAACAGGCACGGCTCGTGCTGCCACAGATACAGCGAGTATGTCAGTACCGCCCGGGTCTTAACCCAAATCAACTGCTGATGCACAAAGGCGCCGAACTCGGCCCAAACTCGCTCCACCATCGAATGGCGCCTGCTCGCATGCCAGCAATACCATGCGGCATTGCGCGTGATCGCGTGTTCGATCGCCACTCTTACGAAGCCACGATAGAGCTCGATGCCCGACTCCTCGCTGTCCTTTACGTCGGCGCTTGGCGCCTCGACGTACTGCCCGGTCCAATTTTTGTTTCTGTTTGCGGCGCCCTTGTTGCTCCAGCTTTGAGGATGGGCACAACCCGTGTAACCCACCGCGTAAGGCGGATCGGTCGCGAAAAGAACGGCCCGCTCACCAGCCATCAACCTGACAACGTCCTCGGCCTTGGTTGAGTCGCCGCACAGCAGCCGGTGGTCACCCATCCGCCACAGTTGGCCGGTTGTGGTGCCCCATTTCTTCTGCAACTCGGCGGCCTTGTCGATCTGCGCGGGAGGCTCGATGAAATCCTCCGGATGGATGAGCCGCCACACCTGGTCACCCGCTGTGCGCCTTAGCAGCTCTTCCACTGCCGGGCTGTCCGTCCGCACGTTCTGGAGAAGAGCTTTGATCCGTTCAGTGTCCGGTTCGGCCAGCGTCGCGAGAGGGTCAAGCGTCATCAGGATTTTGTCGGCCTCCGCGTCACTAACATCAAGAATCAACACCGGCACGACGGCGTCGGGCGTGGTCTCTGCGCGTAGGTGCCCGTCGACAAGCATCAGCCGGCCGTCGGGCAATTCCCTGGCCAAGAGCGCATCCGCGTACCCAATCTCCGCCAACAGCGCGCGCAGCGCATCGCTCTGCGCCTTAGGATGCCGCCGCCAGTTTTTCGGGTTAGGCAGCAAGTCGCGGGCTCTGATCCTGCGCAGTTCCCGAATCCGGTCTTGGATTTTGACCTGTTCGGGGTGACCGGTTGCAGAACTTGTCTTACCGGTAGCGTCAATAGTCGACGGGTGTTCCACTGCTTCTTCTCCTCTTCACGGCCTGCAACCCGCTCTATTCGGCCTGCTAGCTGGTGGCTCGTTCGCCGTCTTCGATCGAGGAAAATTTCTGATCGTATACGCGCAGAAGGTCTCTTGCGAACTCGCACTGGGAAACGAGCTTGTTGGTTTTCTCTACGGACCAGCCGTCTTCGAGCAGCCACGTCGCGAGCAAATCCAGGTCGTATTTCCTATTATTGAGCTTCGCATAATATACTTACAAGGGGAAGAGGTCGGCCTGCTGCCAGAAGGCCATGACCAGGGAGGGTCTGCGGCGCATCCGCTTGAGCGCGCGACGCGCGTGCGCGCTCAACTGCGCGAAGGTGTTGGGGC
>NZ_DATCTO010000072.1 GCF_036567905.1 Candidatus Binatus sp. | reverse complement strand
TCGGTCTTTGCCCCGGCCTCGTGTTCGCGCAGCACCCCGATGATCTGCTCCTCGCTGAAGCGACTCCCTTTCATTGTCCGTCTCCTTTTCAGGCGACGGACTCTACCTCATTTCGGCTGAGTTTTCGGGGTGCAGGCCACCTCCCCTCAGACCCTTGGGCCGAGCGACCGATTATTATAGGCCCGATGCAACGACCAGTGTAGCGGACAAAAACTACTTGTGGACAACGTTTCGGCGGCTTCTGGAATGATGGGCGCGAGGCGAGGCGCTTGCAATGCAGGTTCTTTTCTCGAAGCTCAAAAAGAATCTGCTGTGTTTCGACCCACCACCTCTCAAAAGGGTAGTTCAATAGAAACGGTAATCGGTGATTTTTTGGGAATCAGCAAAGTCTGCTGTGTATACTGAAACGGGGGGCAGCTATTTCAATCCATTGTCAGTGCAAGAGAATGCGCAGACTTACTTATCGCAAAGGAGTTTAGGTGGTCGGGGTGGCCGGATTTGAACCGGCGACCACTCGCACCCCAAGCGAGTGCGCTACCAGTCTGCGCCACACCCCGACGCGAGGAACATTATATATTCGCTGCCGGCAAGACCACACCCATGCGCGTTTTTCAGTATTAAGATTCTCTCGTGCGTTAAATCACACCCGCCGGATCAGGTTTTTTTCTTCGGCGCGACGCGCGGACGCCATTGCACGAACGATCGCATATCGACCTGAAACGTCCACGCGCTTTTCGACTGATCGATCAGGTGCACAATCTCGTCGCATATCGCCGCGGGCGGAACCAAGTGCGACGGATCCACCTCGGGCATCGACTCCCGCACTCGAGCACTGTCCACGGCGCCGTCCACGTCGAGTGCGGCGGCATGCACGCCGAGATGCATGAACTCGTAGGCGACAGACTCCGCGATCGCGCGCTGCGCCACCTTCGACGCGTTGTAGGCGGAGTATTGCGCCGGTCCGCTGCGCGATTCCGATCCCAGCACGAAAATCACGGTGCCGGCCTTGCGCTCGGCCATCTTGCCGATGACGGCTTGGGTGCAGAAGAACGGTCCGTAGGCATTCACCTTGAGCTGGAAGTCGAAATCCTCCTCGGTGATTTCGGTGAAGCGCTTGCGCAGATAGGCGCCCGCGTTGTTGATCAACACGGAGATCGGTCCGAGTTCGCGTTCGACGGTCTCGACCGCGGCGCCGACCTGATCGCGGCGCGAGACGTCGGTTGGCGTCACGACTGCCTTGCCGCCCTGAGCGCGAATTAATTCCGCGGTTTCGTCGAGCTGCGACTTGGTGCGGGCGATCAGCCCGACCGCGTAGCCTTCTTTTGCCATTCGAAGCGCGATGTCGCGGCCGATGCCGCGGCCTGCGCCGGTTACCAATGCGACTTTTGCTTGCGACATAGCGCCGAATCTTAGCCGCTGGCGGCCAGCGTGCAAACCTCCGCGCAAGCGCGTCGCGGAGTTCAGCTTGGCACTCGATGAATCGGGTGGTAAGGTCGAATTATGGGCACGCGGCTGGCGCGATTGATCGTTGCAATATCCGCAGCGCTCGCGATGACCGTTCTGGTGAGCGCGCGCGCAGCATTTTCGCAGGACGCCGGGGATTCCACCGCAGCGGCCGATGCCAGTCGGGAAGGGACCGGACCGGCCCTCGATGGGGATGCGGAAACCGCCGACAAGGTCCTGGAGATTCCTCAGGTGGCGTGCGCCGACGACGGCGTATCAGTCCCCTGCTCCGACGGCAGCGATGAGGAGGGCGACGGCGACGACGACGGCGAGACCATCTACGCATCGTCGCCGGGTGCGCCGCCAACCCTAGATAACAGCAGCGCCGACGCTCGATCGCCCAATCAGGATTTGGGCACGCCCGACGAATACCAGAACCAGCCAGCTAACGGGGTCCCATACGTGGTGTATGTTTACCCAATGACTGCCGCGGTGGGAACGATGAACAGACCGTCGCCGTTTCCCGCGTCGCCCTACTCGCCGATGAGCAGCCCGCTGACTCAGGTCGCGCGCCCGCCGCTGAATCCGGGCCCGTGGATGCTTTCTCCTTCGATGTCCGCGTTCAGCCGCCCGGCGGGCAATCCGATGATAGGGATGACGATGTTGCGTCGGTCGCTCGCATTTCATCGTTAACGGCGCTTCGCCAGCCGCTTCGTTTACGCTGAGTCCACGCGCTATTATTTTGGCCCCATCGCAGCGCTATCGACGGCGATGGTGGGACGGAGATTTGTCATGCTGATAACGGTTGACGTCGGCAACACCGATACCGTGATTGGAATTTACGAAGGCGAGCGCTTGCGCAACCACTGGCGCATCTCGACCGTTGCCGATCGCACCACCGATGAGCATGGCGCGCTGCTCAGCACTCTTTTGGCGGCGGCGGGGCTGGAGGGCATCCTCAAGCCGGAAGGGGTTGCGATCGCCTGCGTGGTCCCCCCCCTCAACCAGGTGATGGAGCAAGTCGCTGAGCGCTATTTCCATTGCGCCCCGCTGATGGTGGGGCCTGGAATCAAAACCGGCATGCCGATCCTCTACGAGAATCCCAAGGAAGTGGGCGCCGACCGAATTGTCAACGCGGTCGCCGCCTACGAGCGCTACGCATGCGCATCGATCGTCGTCGATTTTGGCACCGCGACCACGTTTGACTACGTGACCGGCAAGGGCGAGTACGCCGGTGGCGCGATTGCTCCCGGCCTGGGCGTCTCGATGAACGCGTTGATCGAGCACGCGGCCAAGCTCTATCGCGTCGAGCTGGTTCGCCCGCGCGAGGTTGTCGGGCGCACCACGGTCGGCTCGATTCAGTCCGGGCTGATCTTTGGCTACACCGCGCTGGTGGACGGGCTGGTCGGGCGCATCCTGAAGGAGCGCGGCGAAAAGGCGCGCGTCATCGCGACCGGCGGTCTCGCCCAGCTGATTGCGCCCGAGAGCGAAACGATTGAAGAAGTGGACGAGTTCCTGACATTAAAGGGACTCAGGCTGATCTTTGAGCGCAACCGGCGCTAGTTTTTGAGGGACGTTTGATGAGCATGCCCGGGCGAGTCGTGACCGATTCGATGATCGGTCTCAAGATGCCGGATTACTCGCGGATCACGCCGCGCGTTGCGACCGTGCTCGGCCACAATCCGAGTCCATTTACCGGACCCGGCACGAACACCTATATAGTGGGCACCTCGAAGCGGCCGCTGCTGCTCGACACGGGCCAGGGCGTCGCGATATACGCCGACCTGCTCGAAGCGGCGCTCAAGGAACTCTCCGGCAGTGTCGAACTCGAACGAATCGTCCTGACTCATGCGCACATCGATCATCTGGGAGGCGTGCGCCAGGTGATCGAAAGATTCGGCGAGCTGGAAGTATTGAAGATGCCGTGGGAGGGGCACGACGCTCCCGCGGGCGCGATTTCCGCGATCGGCCACGACGCCGTAGTTCACAGCGAAGGCGCCACCCTGCGCGCGGTATTTACTCCCGGGCACTCGCCCGATCACTTGTGCTACTATCTTGAAGAAGAGCGCGCATTGTTCACGGGGGATGTCGTGCTGGGCGCAGGTACTACAGTCATTCCCGACGATACTGGCGACCTCGGCGAGTACATGGATTCGCTCAGGCGCTTGCTCGCGCTCGAGCTCGATACGATTTATCCGGCGCACGGCCCGGTCATCCGCAATCCGAAAGAGAAGATCCGCGACTACATCGCTCATCGCGAATTGCGCGAACGCCAGGTGCTCGAGGCGCTCGCGCATGGTGCCGGACCGCTCGAGGCGATGGCGATCGTGAAGCAGATCTACGTTGACGTTCCTGAGTACCTGCATCCTGCCGCTGCAAGCTCGGTCCGCTCTCATCTGCGAAAGCTCGAGCGAGAGGGCCGCGTGGTGGAGCATGAAAAGCGCTGGAGTGTTAACTAGCAAAGCGCGGGTGCATCACGCTTTTGGCGCATCGATCGCCGCGATGCTGCTCGTTGTGTTCGCAAGCGCGCTCGCGGCTGCGCAGTCGGGCGCCGAAACCACCGCCTCCGAGGCGTGGAAGACCGCGGCCGCATCAGCCGCCGCGTCTGCCCCAATCGCGGGATCCGGCGCTGGCGCCCCGATCGCAGAAGCCGCTGCGCCCCTGCCTGCGCGCACTGCCATCGCGCCATCTGCCGATTCCGCGACCGCCACTGGTCCATCGAACATGGTTGCGACGCCGCCCGACCTCGACAACGCGCAGCCCGGCACCGCGGAGATTCCGGCCGCCGATCCTGCCGACGCGTCGCAGCTGCAGCCGCCCGGCCCCGCGGATTCACAGCCATCCAATGAGAGCAATGAAGTCGCGCGTTATCAGGAGGAGCAGAGCGGGTTGCCGCCCGAGCAGCTCGGGCGCTTGCAGGAGTTCGACAACGAGGGCGAGCTTTCGACTCCATTCGGAATGCAATTGCGCGAAGCGCGGCGCACGCTCAAATCCGGCGAAGAGGCTGACGGCTTGCTGATTACGGCCGTCGAGAAAGGCAGCCCGGCCGCGGCGGCCGGCTTGCACGCCTACAGTCACAACGTCCATGACACGCTTGCCGCGGCTGCGATAGTGGGAGCGTTTTTCTCTGGTCCATTGGCGCTGGTGGTCATTCCCGCATTGGACTACATGCAGGTCGGCGAGAGCTACGACCTGATCATCGGCGTTGACGGCTCGCGGGTGACCAACTTTCTCGACTTTCAGGACCGGATGCGCGACCTTCAGCCGGGCGAGGTGATCTACTTAAGCGTCGTGCGCAACGGCAAACGCCTCCAGGTGACGATGCCGGTGCCGGCCAATGTTTTGCAAGCCACCAACTGATCGCGCCTGCCGAGCTTTACGCGCCCGGCGACATTCTCTATATTATGGAATTGGTCCGTCGAGGAAGACTTTTCCGGCGAGACGGTGTTGAGTTGGGTGCCTCCCGTGCGGAGGCGATGACATTTGTGGCTGCTCGCGCCTGGATCCGATGCTTGGACCGGGACTCCGAGTGATTCGAGCGCTCGTTCATTCGAGGTCGCTCTGAGGCGGGGTTGCCGGGTACGCGGCAGCCCCGATTTTGTTGGAGCGACAGGATCGTTTGGGAGAGATTATGACCCAAGACAAAGTTCGCGTGCCCGATCTCGCGCGCATGAAGGCCGCGCGGCAGCCGATCACGATGCTGACTGCGTACGACTTTCCATTCGCGAGAATCTTCGACAACTGCGGCGTCGATCTGCTGCTGGTCGGCGATAGTCTCGCCATGGTAGTGCGCGGCGAGGCCAACACCCTGGCCGTCACCATCGACGAGGTCATCTACCACACGCGGGTGGTTGCGCGCGCGCGGCGCCGTGCGCTGGTCGTCGCCGACATGCCGTTCCTGTCGTATCAGGTAAGTCCTGAAGATGCGTTGCGCAACGCCGGCCGTCTGGTCAAGGAAGGTGGCGCTGAGGCGGTGAAGCTCGAAGGCGGTGTCGCGGTAGCCGAAGCGGTGGCGAGAATCACCGCGGTCGATATTCCCGTGATGGGCCACGTCGGACTGACGCCGCAGTCGGTTCATCGGATGGGCGGGCATCGCGTGCAAGGGCGCAAATCCGGCCGCGCTCCCGGATGCCGCGAGCGGCTGCTTGAAGACGCCGCCGCACTGGAAGCCGCGGGCGCATTCGCGATCGTGGTCGAGGGCGTGCCGCCGTCGTTGGCGCGTGAGATTACCGCCAGCGTCGCTATCCCGACCATCGGCATCGGCGCCGGGCCGGATTGCGACGGCCAGGTGCTGGTGATGCACGACATGCTTGGGCTGGGCGAGTCGTGCGCGCCGCGCTTCGCCAAGCCGTTCGCGCATCTGTGGAATGAGGCCGCGGCCGCGGCGAGCAGCTACGTACGCGAAGTGAAGGAACGCGCGTTTCCGGCGCCGGAACATTGTTACGCCGAAGCGAGGGGTGCCTCGCGATGATGGTCATTACCTCGCCCGGCGAGATGACCCGTTATTCCAGTGACGCGCTCCAACGTGGTGAACGCATCGGGCTGGTTCCCACGATGGGATTTCTGCACGAAGGGCATCTGACGCTGATGCGCGAGGGGCGGGGCCGGTCGTCGGTTCTGGTCGCGTCGATCTTCGTCAATCCCACCCAGTTCGGCCCCGGCGAGGACTTCGCGCGCTATCCGCGCAACTTCGAGCGTGACTGCGCGATGCTCCAGACCGCGGCGGTGGACGTGGTGTTCGCGCCGCAGCCTGCGGCGATGTATTCGGCCGACGCGCAGACCTGGGTTGACGCGGGCGAGATTACCAGTGGGCTGTGCGGGGCGCATCGCCCCGGCCATTTTCGCGGCGTGACGACGGTGGTCGCCAAGCTGTTCAACATCGTCAAACCGCATCTGGCGGTTTTCGGCGAGAAGGACTTTCAGCAGCTCCGCGCGATCCAGAAGATGGTCCGCGACCTGAACTTCGACGTCGAAATTGTGCCGGTGCCGATCGTGCGCGAACAGGACGGCCTCGCGATGAGTTCGCGCAACGCCTACCTGTCGCCCGCCGAGCGCGAAGACGCACTCGCGCTGAGCCTCGCGATCCGGGCAGCGCGCGAGAAGCATCGCACGGGCGCATGCTGCGCCGAGGAAATAATGTTTGCGGCGACGCGCGTGCTCAACCGGATGAAAGGAATCGCGATCGAATACGTCGAAGCAGTGGATGCGGAGACGCTCGCGCGCCATCCCTTGCCCGATCGTCCGATTCTGATCGCGATTGCCGCGCGTGTCGGCAAGACCCGGCTGATCGATAATGTAGTGCTCCAGCCGTAACCGCTGATTTGTTCTGTGTCGTTCCCCGGATTGCCTCTCCCTGACAGGGAGAGGCTAGGAAAAGATCCGCAGGCAGGGGGGTCAGGTCATCAGCAGAATCAGCAGGCCGCCGGTTACGATGAATCCGCCGCCCAGCAGGATTCTGTCGTCAGGAAGCTGCTTGAAGAGAATGAGCGAAATCACCTGCGACACTACGAAGAAGACCGCGATGTAGATTCCCATCAGTCGATTGAAATCGACGCCGCTTTGGTTGACCAGCACTCCGTAAGCGAAAAGAACGAGTCCGCCCGCCGCCATCCAGTAGGCCGGTCCGCGAAGTCCTATCCGCACCAGCGCATCGCCGCCGACCTCGAGTAGCGCGGCGAGAATCAGGATCGCGAGAGTCTTAAGAATCAAAGCCCGATCGGCCTAATAATAATCGACCGGGTCGATCTGCCGCTTCGCGCCCCAGTAGAAAAGCATATTCTCGGTCAGTCCCTGCCAGGTGAACTTTCCCGGCGGCATCAGCAGGCGCTTGAACATCGACTTGAGCGAGTAGAACTCCTTGGTGCATCGCCACACGCCTTCTTCGACTTCCTGCGGCGACATGTTCTTGGGCACGAACATGCAGCGGAAGTTGTTGGTGTAGAGGTCGGCGTCGGGGATGATTACGCGGCCCTCGTCCTCGAGCTGCGTGCGCATCGGCGTGCCCACGCGCGGCGTGACGGTGTTGAAGAACGCCTCGGGCGCCTTGACCTCGTGCAGGAACTTGAGCGTGTCTTCGAAAATTCCCGGATGATCCTCTTCCAGCCCGAACAGGAAGTTGAGCGAGTAGTAAATCCCGTAATTTTCGAGCTTCTTGAGCAGCTTCTTGTAATGGCCCGCGTGATTCTGAATCTTGTTCATCGACAGCAGGCTGTCCTGGCTGATCGATTCGACCCCGATGTTGACGTGGAAGACGCCCGCCTTGGCCGCCAGTTCCAGCAAGTCGTCGTCGTGATTCGAGTTGATCGTCCACAGGCACGAGAAGCGGATGTTGAGCGGCTCGAGCGCCTTGAAAAGCTCGCGTGCGAACTTGTGCTTGCCGGTGATCTGATCGTCGATGAACTGAAAGCGCTTGAAGCCGGTAATCTTGACGACCTGCTTTATCTCCTCGACGATGTCCTCGATCGGCCGCGTCCGATACGCGCCGTCGTAGAACACCGGAATTTCGCAGAACGAGCATCGATAAGGACATCCGCGGCTTGCCTGCACCGGCACTGCCTTGAACAGGTAGCGATTGAGCTTGAGCAGCTCGTGGCGCGGGCGCGGCAGGTTCTTCAGATCGTGCAGCTTGTCGGCCTTGTAAATGTGCTTGAGCTTGCCGTCGCGCCAATCCTGCAGCAGTTCGGGCCACACCAGGTCGGCCTCGCCCTTCACGACCGCGTCGCAATGCTGGAGCGCCTCTTCGGCCTGCAGCGTCGCATGGAATCCGCCGAACACGACCGGGATGCCGCGCTTGCGGAACTCGTCGCCGAGCTGGTACGCGCGCAGCGACGCGCCGATCGTCGTCGTCATGCCGACCAGGTCCCATCCACCGTCGAAATCGATTTCCTCGAGACGTTCGTCGCATAGCGTCACGTCGTAATCGTCGGGCGTCAGTCCCGCCATCAGCGGAATCATCAGTCCCATGATTAGCCGCCAGCGAGTCTTATGCGGAGTGCCGTCGAGATGGACGGTCGTGGGTTGCACCAACAGAATTCGGGGTTTCTTTCCGTTCATACTTCCTCTGCCTGCGCAGGGTTTGCTTCGCCTTGCTACAGGCTTTCAGTTTTCATTGACGATGCGGTGCGGCCGGTAATCCATATCAGGACCAGGGCAAACGCGTAACTGCCGAATGCCGCGCCCCAGGCGAAGTACTCCAGCCGATTAATTAAGGCCAATACCACCAGCAGGTAGGCGAAATCGCGCCCGCTCCATCGATCGACTTTGTCCAGCCACGCCGCCGCCTGCTCGCCCTTTATCTTGAAGGCGCGCCAGACCGCGTACGCACACATCATGAATCCGCCGAGCAGGATCGGAATCAGGTACAGGTAAGCGCGGCTGTGGTCCACCCGGTAGCATCCGACGAGCAAGCCGACGAAAACAGCGACGTGCACAATATTGTCGGTGGCTACATCGAGCGCGCCGCCGAACTCGCTCTCGACCATCTTGAGCCGCGCCAGTTCGCCATCGACGCCGTCGATCGTGATCGAGATCAAAAAGAAAATTGCCGCGAACAGCCGCATCCAGTAATTCGGGACCGAGAATATCCAGGCGCACGCCAGGCCGAACGCCGTGTTGGCGACCGTGACCATGTTGGGCGTGACGCGGGTCTGCGCGAGCCAGTAGCTGATCCGCCACGAAATCCGGCGGTCAACCCATCGCGCCATCGGTGCGTCTTTGTGCGCGGATTCCTCGCGAATCGATTTCGCCAGCCGCAGTTCCGCTTCTTCGCGATCCTCGGGCCGCCCGTTCAGCGCAAATGGCAGCAGACTGGCCGCCGGCGCCGCGAGCCGGGTCGAAATTCCCCCGCGCTTGAGAATCTCGCCGATCGGACCGGTCGCGATTTCGCCGCCCTGGTCGCGATCCGTGCTGACGGTCCGATGTACCGATCGCGGATCGGAGGCGTGGGCGTCGAGGATCCGGGCCAGCTGCGACTTCGCAATTACCAGGTTTCCCGAAAAGGACACGCACGGCGATGACGGGTCGATGACCAATCCATCCGCATTCCGAGGATTCAGAATCTCACTGAACGATTCGACCATCGAGACAGAATCGCTGCCTTTGAACCGGCCCATCGCGGAAGCGACGTCCTGATACAGCTCGCGTGGCGCCGCCACGACAAACCGTTTTATCCCGGCGCGTTCACAATTGATCATCAGCCGCTCTAACAGCGGGCGGCCGAAGACCGCGTTATTCGCGCGGTCGGGTGCAGCGATTAGAGCAGTCTCGATCACCAACGTCTTACTTGAACCTGGTTTCCCCCGTCTTCTGCAATCTACGCTACCGTAACACAGCCGTAACGCGGGCGAAAGTAACCCCGCCACCAGTTTCAATCCTGAATCATGAACTCGGCTCTTCTATTGAGCTTATTTCATCGGCAATCTGGAGCATATCGTCTATCGGGACCGCGCTGCTTTCCGATCGCCGCAACTTTTAATTGACATCGAACTGGAGGCAGCCTGCCGCGGCTGATAAAATGAACGATTCATGGCCACGATTACCGCTCTGCTATTCGATTTCGGCGGCACGCTCGACGGGCCCGCGCACTGGCTCGATCGATTTCTCTCGAGCTACCGCGCCGCGGGAATCGAAATTTCGCGCGCCGATCTCGACCCGGCCTTCGAGCACGCAACGCGAATCGGATACGGCGCGACCAGGATCGTGGCGTGCTTCGGGATGACGGACCTGGTGCGATTCCTCGTGGGCCATCAATTCGAATACCTGCGGAAAAGCGGGCCGGTCCCGCTTGCCGCGATGCTCGGCGACGCTGGCGCCGCGGGACGCCATCGCTTCGTCGAGCACGTCACGAACGCTTTCGCCCGCGAGACGACCGCCGGACTGGCGCATAGCCGCGAGGTTATCGGCACGCTCGAGGGCCGCTTCAAAATGGGCGTCGTTTCGAACTTCTATGGAAATCTCGACGCCGTCCTGGCGGAGGCGAAGCTGGATCGATTCTTCGACGCGGCTGCCGATTCGTCGCGCGTTGGAATTTTCAAGCCCGCGGCGGCCATCTTCGAAGCCGCGCTGAAAAAAATGCATTGCGCGCCCGAATCGACCGCGATGATTGGCGATTCCCTCACCAAGGATTGCGCACCCGCACACAAACTCGGAATGCGAACCGTCTGGCTGCGCACCGAGCCGCGATGCGGCGACGATGCATCCTGGCGGGACACCGCCGACATCACGATCCGCTCGATCGACGAAGTTGCGCAAATTCAATGGTGAACGGATTGCAAGGAGCGATCATTGCCGCCGGCCGCGGCGAGCGGCTGCGCAGCTCGACGCGCGACGATATGCCCAAGCCGCTGGTCAAGCTGGGCGGCGAGGCGATGCTCTCGCGGCAGGCGCGCGCGCTGATCGAGGCGGGCGCATCCTCGGTGGTCGCGGTGATCAATTCCGAGACGGCGCGGCTTGCGGGCGAAATGGCGCTCGAGATTCCGCCGTCGGTCCGGCTCGTCGTTCGCGACACCGCCAACTCGATGGAAACGATGCTGGCGCTGGGCGACCTGCTGGAACCGGGATGGTTCATCGCGGCGACCGTGGACGCCGTAATTCCGCAGGCGGAGTTGGCGCGTTTTGTTAATGAGTCGCGGCGGAAAATCGAGGATTGCAGCGAGAAAAAATTGGCAGGCGTGCTGGCCGTCACCCGATGGCGCGGCGAGGCCAGGCCACTTTTCGCCGATGTAACAAAAAATGGGTTGATCCTGCGGCTGGGCAACCGACAGACTTCTTCGGTGACGGCGGGACTCTATTCCCTGTCGACCCGAGTTTTTGACTATGCCGCTGACGCGCGCCGCGCGGGACTCGACGCGCTCCGCCGCTTCCTCGCGCTGATCATTGAGCGCGGGATGCAACTGGATGCGATTGAGATCGAAGGATCGATCGATGTCGATGAAGCGTCGGACCTCGACGCCGCGCGCATCGCGATACGGAAGATGCCATGAGCTATCGAGCTTTGGGAATTTATCGGGAACCCGAATTTTCACCGGGCAAGATCGAGGCCGACGCCGCGATTCTTGACGCCACCTTGTCGGAACTGGAGCGCGAAGGCGTCGAAATTCAGGCGATCGATGCGGTCAGCTTCGCGATGGTCCCGGCTATCCGCGCCGATATCGTGCTGCCGATGTGCCAGGGGCCGCGCGCGCTCAAGCGTCTGGCTGAAGTCGAGCAGGCGGGAGCGGTCGCGATCAACTCCGCGCTCTCGATTCGCAACTGTTACCGCGATCTGCTCGCGCCCGGGCTGGAGCGGGCCGGCGTGCCGACGCCGCCGGGCGCGCTGGTGGAGGCGGACGAGCCGCTCGATGCGCGCAAGCTTGCCGGGCTCGATTTGTCGGCGGGCGTGTTCGTCAAGCGCGGCGACTTGCATGCGCTCGCCCCTGAAGACGTGCAACGCGCCGGCGATCGCGCCGAGGTCGAATCGATTCTCGCCGATTTCGCACGGCGCGGAATCCGCTTCGCCTACCTGCAGCAGGAAGTCGTGGGCCGGGTCGTCAAATTTTACGGCGTCAGCGGAGTCTCCTATTTCACCATTCAACCCGAAGACGAGGAAGTCGCCGAAGCCGCTGTGCGCGCGCTGTCGGAAGCGGCTTTGGCGGCAGCCGCCGCGCTTGGGCTCGAGGCGTGGGGTGGCGACGCGGTCTTGAGTGGCGATCGTTTTGCGATTATCGATTTTAACGACTGGCCCAGCTACAGCCGGGTGCGCCGACCTGCCGCTCGCGCGATCTCACGGCGCGCGATGAGTCTGCTTGGCCGCCCGCGCTAGACGCGGCAAGAAATTCAAACAAGGAATCGGACCGCTACCATTCGATGACAACCAGCGACGGAAAACTTCCGGCAATCCACACCTCGGTTCCAGGCCCCAAGTCGAAGGAGATCTTCGACACCGAACAAAAATATATCGCGCCGGGCCGCCAGCGAATTTCACTGCTCGCCGGCCTCGCGTTCGATCACGGTGAAGGCGCGACGCTTACCGACGCCGACGGCAACACCTACGTCGATTTCTTCGCCGGCGTCGGGGTCGCAAGCCTCGGCCATGCGCATCCCGCACTGGCCCAAGCGCTGGCGCGTCAGGCGTCGCGGCTGATGGTCGGCACGTTCGCGACCAAAGAGCGCGCGGCGGCGTTCAAGCTGCTGGCCGAAGTCGCGCCCGCCGGACTCAACCGCGCACATCTATATAGCGGCGGCGCGGAGGCGGTCGAAGCCGCCCTGCGGCTGGCGCGTTCCGCCACCGGCAAGCACGAAGCCGTGAGCTTCTGGGGCGGCTTCCACGGCAAAAGCGGCGGCGTGATCGGACTTATCGGCGACGAATCGAAGCAAGGCTACGGCCCGCTGCAGGGCGGGCAATACTCGGTGCCATACGCGGACTGCTACCGATGCCCGTTCAAGTTGAAGCATCCCGAGTGCGGGCTTTATTGCGTCGATTTCGCGCGCCAGCAAATCAAGATGAGTTCCGGCGGCGCGCTCGCTGCGATCGTCGCGGAGCCGATGCAGGGCACCGCGGGCAACGTGATTCCGCCCGACGACTGGATGCCGGCGATCAAATCGGTGGCCAAGGATTTCGGCGCGCTGCTGATCGCCGACGAAATGATCACCGGCTTCGGACGGACCGGAAAATGGTGGGGCGTCGAGCACAGCGGCGTTCGCCCGGATATCGTCACCGTCGGCAAGGGGATGGGCTCCGGATATCCGGTTTCGGGCGTGCTGCTGAGCGACGAGCTGGGCAAGGCGGAGCCGTTCTCGAAGCCGAGCGCGTCGTCGTCGAGCTATGGCGGGAATCCGCTCGCGGCGGTGGCGGTGGCGGAAACGATTGGCGCGATTCAGAGACAGCACCTGGTCGAGAACTCGCGCAAGGTCGGCGCGATGATGCTGTTGCGGCTGGTGCAACTCAAAGAAAAATACGAGTTCGTCGGCGACGTCCGCGGCAAGGGACTGATGATCGGCGTCGAGCTGGTGCGCGATCTCGAGACCAAGGAACTGCTCGGCAAAAAAGTCACCGAGCTGATATTCGCCGAATGCCTCAAGCGCGGGCTGGTGATCATGGGCTACTTTCCCAAGATTCGAATCAATCCCGCGCTGGTTATTACCGAGGCGCAAGCCGAGGCCGGCATCGCCATCCTCGACGAAGTGTTCGCGCACGTTCGCGACCGCGTCGATTGGCGCCACGCATAAGAGCGATTTGTTTCGATGGCCAATCCGAATGGCAACGCGGCGCTGTTCTTCGATCTCGGCGGCACGCTGGTCAAGCTCAACGACGCGCGCGAGATTCCGCTCGACGCAAACGGCGACGTGGTAGTCGAACTGCTTCCCGGCGTGGCTGAAAAGCTTCGCCCGATGCACGACCATCTGATGTTTGTCGTGACCAACCAGGCGGGGATCAGGCGCGGCCGGCTCACGGCGGGAAAAATGGAGGCCGCGCTCGCGAAGCTCGACCATCAGCTCGGCGACATCCTGACCGCGTGGCAAATCTGTCCGCATACCGACGACGACAAATGCGAATGCCGCAAGCCCAAGGGTGGAATGATCACGGAGCTGGCCGACCTGTACGGCGTGGATTTGGCATCGTCAACGATGGTGGGCGATCAGGAGGTCGATAGGCTGGCGGCCAAGGCGGCGGGCGTCGCCAAGTTCGTCGCGGCCAAGGATTTCTTCGGCTGGCAGGGGTGACCCCTGCACCCAGTATTAAGGCCGCCCGC
>NZ_DATCTO010000071.1 GCF_036567905.1 Candidatus Binatus sp. | reverse complement strand
GACAACGGAGCGCGGCCTTAATACTGAGTGCAGGGCTCAGCCCTGCTCACCCCTGCCGGCTGGCGGCGGAGTGCGCAGCAACCCATAAGCGGTCACCGCGAAGAAGACGGCCAGGTTGATCGAAGCAGCCGCGATCAGCGCGGCGTTCGGATGGTCGGGAAAATATGACGAGGTATCGGTGAGATGCTTGATATAGATGAGGTTGAACAGGAACGTCGCGCTCACCACGGCGAAGATCGAAGTGAGAAAGCTGCTCTCCAACGCGATCGGAATCAGAAATACGATCGGGTAGTACAGATATCGCTCATGCATCCGGGGCGCGAACATGAAGAATCCGAATAGCGCGACGAAGATCGCCAGCATCGCGGCGCGAGCGGACCGCGCGCGCCAGATCAGATACAACGCGATCAGGTAAACCGCGCACGTCAGCGAAAGGCCGAATGCCTTGTACGAAACGCCGCCGATGACTTTGTCGGTGTCGGGCGTGCCCATCCCGCCGATCAGCCCCATGAAATTAAACGCGCCCACCGAAGCTTCGCTGAATCGCGTGCCGAGATCCTTATATACGTTGATTATCCAATCCCACGAATGCCCGAGTTGATACGGCATGATTCCGATCGCAACCGTGCCGAAAAATGCGCCCGCGGACCATCCGCATTCGCCCAGGCCCGCGTTGCACAGCGTCCACAGTCCCAACGGCGGCGTGAATGCGATCGCTTGCGGCTTGGCCAGGATCGCGATCGCGGCCGCACTCCATCCCAGCCGATAGCGGCCGGTGAGGATCAGGATCGCGGCGGCGATCATCGGCAGCGCGACGATCGAATCGCTCTGGCCCCATACCACCGTATCGAAAATAAGCGCCGGGTTGAGCGCGAACAGCATCATCACCACGATGGCGCGCAGGCCGCGTCCGTCGCGCCACGCCGCAAAGTACAGCGTCAGACCGATGAAAAGATCGGCAATCAACGGCGGCGTCTCGACGATCACGCGAAAACCGTTTGCAGTCGGCTCGATCAACCTGCCGATCCATCCTGAGAGCCACAGCAGGTACAGCGACCCGGGCGGATAGGCGTCAACCGGCAGACCGGGATCGTAAATTCGCGAGGGGCCCAATGCGGCGGCCAGCAAGGCGCGATTGGTCTTCGCCCAGATGTCCCAGTAGAAGCCGGTGAAATGAAATAGCGCGGCAAACTTGACCGCGGTGATCGCGAGCATGAGGCCGGCAGGGAGCATCCACGCCGATCGCCCGGCCGCAAGCGCCGGCCGCCATATTACGGCGAGCGCCCATCCCAGCATCGCCAGCAGGATCAGGCCGGATACCACGCCCATCGCACGAATCGAGACTCTGTTGTCCGGCTGATGCAGCTGGTCCTTATAGTGGTAGCGAATCGTGGCGAGATCGAATCCGCGCGCTCCGCCCGACGGCGGACTCGCAACGGCGATCACTTTGATATTGCGAAATGACACGCGACCCGTATCCGGAAAACCCGCCACCCCGAGCTGGCATAGCAGCTCAGTCGAATCGCCCCATCGATCTTCTTTCAGAAAGAAAGAGAGTTTCTGCCAGCCCGTCGTGCCGTGCAGATGCGTCGAGATGAATTTGATTCCGTCGTAGGTGCTGATTGCTATATTCGCGCCGCCTGCGTGCGGCTGCGCACCCTCGACGCT
Organism: Candidatus Binatus sp.; assembly: GCF_036567905.1. Taxonomy (NCBI): domain Bacteria; phylum Candidatus Binatota; class Binatia (SeqCode); order Binatales (SeqCode); family Binataceae (SeqCode); genus Binatus (SeqCode); species Binatus sp. (SeqCode). The sequence goes on along the minus strand of NZ_DATCTO010000071.1, from coordinate 32,609 downwards.
CGCTTCGGCGCTGATTTCGTAAATCCCGGGCCGTAGTATCAGCGCCTGATGCCAGCTCGCATGGTTCGGGTTCAGATTGGAGATTCCAAGCGTGCCGCCCCCGGCCGCCGTATAGCTCCATGAAAACTTGCTCAGCTTCTTGTCGGAAGACAGCGCGTACCAATCAGCCGGCGCGCCGTGGAAGCCGGCGGCAAGGTCGCCGTTCTTTACGAGATTAGTCTCGGCAAAGGCGCAAATCGGCCTCCAGAGCCATGATACACACATTGCGAGCGCCGCAACCGCGATGAATCGCCACATTGATCGATCGAATCCGATGCCGTCAGCGGTACCGATCCCTGCGCATCCAATCAAGTCTCAATATGCATATGCAAGACCTGATGCGGTTCACGCGCCCGCCGACTAGGATGTGCCGCAACCAGCTCGCAAGCCAGGGGTACCAAGATGAAAGATAAATCGCGCGGCGTGACTCTGACGATCCTGGCGCTGCTGCTCGCACTGATGGCGATTTCCAATTTCGACAAGCCATTCTCGCATAATCCCGGCGTCGGCTTCGTCTTCCTCGGCACGCGGCTTTCGGGCGTGTCCAACATGATCGTCGCTCCGATTTTCGGGATCATTCTCGCCGTGTACGTGTACGCAATCATCGCGATGCGCAACTTTGCGCTGCCGATCGGAATTTTGTACGCGGCGTACGTGATCATCAACATGCTCCTGTTCATCCTGAAGTACCACGGCAGCGCGGTGATGCAGGAGCACTCGTGGGCCTACCTTATACCCTACCCCTTCGTCGCGATCGGCGTGTCGTCGGGCGCAGCCGTGCTGCTGTATCGCCGCAAAGCCGACCTCGGCTGAGCGAATGCGTCTCGCGTCTGGCGATGGCTTGGCGTTAGAATTGGCCCTGGCCGCGACCGGCTCGCCACGCGGCTCCGCGAGGTGATCAGATGAAACGATCGGGCGATGGATCGATCATTGGACGACGCGAATTCCTCAAACGCGGCGTGCTTGCCGGCGTGGGCGTATCGATCCTGCCGCTGGCCGGCGCCGCCAGCGCATCGGTCCAGCCGGCTGCGCACGTTCGCCGCTACTCGACGCTTGGCCGCACCGGCTTTAAGATTTCTGACATCTCATTCGGCGCCAGCCGCCTGACCGCCGGAAACGAAGACCTGGTCCGTCACGCATTTGATTGCGGGGTCAACTACTTTGACTCGGCCGAGACCTACACCGACGGCGAATCCGAAACGACCATCGGCAACGCGCTCAAGGGCAGGCGCGACAAGGTATTCCTGACTTCGAAGACGATCGCGCGAGCGGATGATCGCCGCGGCTCGATGATGACCGCGCTCGAAGCAAGTCTGCGCCGCCTGCAGACCGATCATATCGACGTGTACTTCAACCATGCGGTCAACGATCCGGCGCGGCTGAAGAATCCCGAGTGGTACGAATTCGTCTCCCAGGCGCGCAGCCAGGGCAAAATTCGATTCACCGGGATGTCGGGCCACGCGGGCAACCTGGCGCAATGCCTCGACTACGCGATCGACAGCGGTCACTTCGACGTGATCCTGTGCGCGCACAACTTCGGCCAGGACCCGCGCTTCTACCAGCGCTTCACGCACAACTTCGATTTCATCGCGATTCAGCCCGAGTTGCCGCGCCTGATGGAAAAGGCCAAGCGCCACGGCGTCGGCGTGGTTGTGATGAAGACCCTGATGGGCGCGCGCCTGAACGATATGCGCCCGTATGAAGCCGGCGGCGCCACCTTCTCGCAGGCGGCGTTTCGATGGGTATTGTCGAATTCCAACGTGGACGCGCTGATCGTCTCGATGACGAGCCGCCAACTCATCGACGAATACCTGGGCGCGTCAGGAGCGCGTGCGACCGCGGCGCAAGATCTTCCGCTCTTGAATCGCTACGCGAGTCTCAACGGTGATTCGCAGTGCCGTCCCGCGTGCAACGAGTGCGCGAATGCATGTCCCTTCGGCGTGCCGATCGCCGACGTGATGCGCACGCGGATGTACGCTCGAGACTACGGCGATATCCGCCTTGCGCGCAGCGAATACGCGATGCTCTCGGAGAACGCCGCGGCGTGTCTCAGTTGCGACGCGAAGCCGTGCGCGGGAGCGTGTCCGCACGGGATCGCGACCGAAGTGCTCCTGGCGCCAACGCATCGCATGCTCGCATAGCCACTCGAGCCAAACCGAATCGTTTCGTCAGAACGGAATCCGCGCGGTCAGGATGAGGTTGTGGTTGAAGTTGCGACGGAACGTCGCCGCGATCTGGTCGCCGACGCCGAACGTCAGGCCGGCGCGGTTGTGAATCGGAATCCTCCCTACCAGGATCCCGGGCGTGAGGTAGAGCATGCTGTGCCCGGTGTCGGCGCCATACGACTGCCAGGTGTAGTTGGTTTCAAACTCCGGCCAGAAATATTTGAAGAGGCGATACTGGAAGGTGGTATTCCAGGCCAGCGGCATCCCCAGCCGGTCGAGCGTGTCGTGACCGCCGTTGGGGAACGCGACGCCAACCGTGGACTGGACATCGAAGTCGCCGAAGCCTTTGCCGGCCGCCAGCGTCGGGGTGAAGATCGCGTGGCCGTTGCCGTTGACCTTCGAGCCGGTCGGCACGCTGAACCCCATGAAGGCGGTGACGATGTAATTGTCGTGCTCCTCGTTGGAGGAGAGCAGCCGCACCTTCACCAGGAACGGCCAGTCGCCGAAGCCGTCGGTGTTGCGCGGCATGTTGCGCTTCAGGAACGGCGGCATCCCGACTATAATTTCAGTATCTTGAAACGGGATGAGCTCCAGTCCCTTGCCGCCGCCGAAGTTGTCGGTCGCGAGGCCATTGCGCGACGACTGGAAGAACTGGTCGTAGCGCACCTCCTCCTCGAGCCGTGGGGTCACGGTCACCAGCGGAGTTATCCAGTGCGGCTGCTCGCTCTGGATTTGAGTGACGCGCGGAAACCAGTTTATAAAGTAGTCCTCGATCGCAGACCCAAACGACGAGCCGCTTTGCGCTCGGCACGGCGTCGCCGCGGCGAGCGCGACGGCCAGAACGATTGTCGTAAAGACCGCACGCGATCGGATAAACGAGGTTGCAAGGCTTTTCATGCTGGCGCATTACATGCCATAATAAGAGCGGATTGACAAGTATCATGGCATCGATTGGCAAGGCCCTGGCGCGCGCGCGAATGGCGCGGGATCTCACCCAGACCGAGCTGGCGCGGCGCGCGGGAATTTCGCGGCAGGCGTTGGGCGCGATCGAGTCGGGCGCCTATCATCCGGGCGTGGCAATCGCGATCCGCCTTGCGCGCGAACTCGGCGCAAGCGTGGAATCGCTGTTCGGCGAAATCGACGAGGAGACCTCAACGCTCATCGACGCCACTTGGTTCGACGACGAGCGACTCCCCCCTGCCCGCTCGCAATCCCACGTCGCGCTTGCGCGAGTGGGCGGAAAAGTCGTTGCCGTGGCGCAACCGGCGGCGCATCTCACGCTCGTGCCCGCGGCGGGGGTGTTGCAGCGTGCAAGGCGCCGTCGCGCGGACGTCGCCACGTTTCAACTGCCGGATGAAATTGACTCGACGATCCTGATGGCGGGATGCGATCCGGCGGTCGCGATTCTGGTGGACTGGCTCGCGCGGCGGCGGTCGCCGGTTCACGCGGTGGCCCTTTCGTGCTCGAGTCGCGAAGCATTGCGGGCGGTAGTCGATGGCCGCGCGCACGTGGCCGGAGTGCATCTCCGGGATCAAAAGAGCGGCGAGTACAACCTGGCGCCAATCGGCCGCGCTTTGGGCCATCACCGTTCGATGGTCGTGAACTTTGCCCGCTGGGAATTGGGGCTTGCGACCGCGCCCGGCAACCCGCTGGCGATCCGCGGGTTCGCCGACCTGGAGAGATCCGGTCTCAGAATCGTAAACCGCGAAGAAGGCTCGGGCGCGCGCTCAGCTCTCGACCAGGCGCTTGGCGAGCTCGGCCTCCAGCCCAAGCGCATCGCAGGATACCGGTTCGAAGTCGGCGGCCATCTCGAAGTCGCGGCTGCAATCGCGGCGGGGCAGGCGGACGCCGGAGTCACTATCAGACTGGGGGCCGATGCCTACGGACTGCATTTTCTTCCGCATCGAGACGAGCGCTACGACCTCGTGATCATGGAGCAAGAGGCCGAATCGACGCCGATCAAGGCGATGCTCGACGCTCTGAATTCGCGGCGCTTCGCGCGCGAAATCAGCCAGCTATGCGCTTACGACACCGCGCAGATGGGACAGATCGTCCGCGCCTGAGCCAGGTAACCCGCATCGCGATAGTCGCCTCGCTTCCCCTTGAGCTGCGCCGCGAGGGTAACCCGCACAGCGTGGGCAACAATTCGTGAGTCAGTCTGGGCTCACTGTGGGGGACTGGTCAAAGTTAGCTCGCTTGGGCAGTGGATAACGATCCGTGCGGCGGACGTTTTTTCACCCAAACACGCATCCCCGTTAATACTCTTGTAACTTCGCCTCCGTAAGTTGCGCGCAATGATCGGGGGTCGCGGGAGCAAGCTGCGCTCCGGAGGAGGGTCCTGCGCCGCCCCAAAAGAGTCCGGATGAAGGAGGTTTTCATAAGATGTTTTGTCCAGCACTTCGTAGCTCGCTCGCCGCATTAGGCATCACCTTGGCATTGATGGTCGCGGGTTGTGCGGCGTCTACCCAGTCTGCCGATCCGCGCGGATCCGAGGTTGCGGCTGGCGCAAAGCCAGCGCCGAAGGTCGCGGACTGCGGGATAATCACGATTTCCTCGCCGAGCAAATACGTCTGCAACGGCAAAACCTACACCTCATACCAGCTCACCAAGCTGCGCACGGACCAAGAGAAGCAATACGCGTCGGGCAAATAGAGCGACCGTCAGACACGAGGGAGGAAATCGATGAAGCTCGGGAGATGGAAATCCAGGTTGGCCACCGCGATGGCCACCGCGCTGCTCGCGACGATGACCGCCTATCCGCGCACCGCGATGGCGCAATCGGCCAAGGGCATAATGATGTACGAGGACACGAAGACCGGCGCATTTTACAGCAAGCCCGGCAAGGGGCGGATAGCCATCGGACGGCTATACGTCGATGCAGCGGCTCCACCGCCAACTGCCGCCGCGGTGCAGGAGCAGGTCCAGCAGGTAGTCAAGAAGCACGACGACGAACTGCGCGCCGAGTTCATGCAGAATCAGCAGACGCTGCTTCAGAAGAATACTGAACTGTCCCAACAGGTGGCCGAGATCAAACCCGCGTGGCAGGACTATCTCGGCAGTTTCAAGAACAAGGTCTCGTTCGGCACGCTGGTCTGGTTTGACTACGGGATGTTCTCCCATACCGGATGGGGACCTCAGCACCTCACCCAGATGAACTGGCCGGGTCCCGGCAACAACGGTTACAACTCGTTCTACTTGAACCGCGCATACCTGAACTTCCTCTTCTATCCAACTGAAGACTGGACCGTGCGAGTGACGCCGAATATCTATACCGCGACCGGCGCCACGACCAACCAAGCCTTCGGCCGCTCGAGCGCTTATAGCAGTTCCATAACCGGCGATCTGAATTATCGGCTCAAATATGCATACCTCCAATGGAACACGCCTTTCAAACACTTAGGCATCGATGCCATCAAGAACGACTCGATCGTCATGGGTGAGATACCGAACCCCGAAACTGCATGGGAGGAGGACTTGTACGGCTACCGTTTCGTCAACCTGACGACATGGAACTGGGCCGAATCATCCACGTTTCCCGGCATCTCTGTTCAAGGCCCGATTACCTTTGGTGCGGAAAATACTCAGTATATCGATTACAACATCGGCGCATACAACAACGCCGGGTTCCATGCACTTGAGGCCACCAATACCAAAGAAGTCCAAGGCCGCATTTCGTATTATCCATTCGGCGCCAAGTGGCGCTTCCAAGGCTTAGGCTTGACCGGCTATTACACTTATGGTTTCGGCAACGCGACGCCTGACCTCGTTGGGTTGGCAACGCCGTACAAAGCGCCGAATGCAGTTATCGAACGCTTTGCTGCAATCGCGCACTACTCCGCAGAGACTTGGGGGTTAGCTTTCGAGTACGACTGGGGCCGCAACGCATGGACCACGGGCAATCAATTCTCGTCGTCCGGACCCGCCGCGGTGTTTGGTCTGACGCCCAGTTCCACTCTGCCCGCATCGGTGATACTCAACCAGGCCGCTTACAGCAACCTGGCTACCGCGTTATTGAACAACGGCAGAAGTTACCAGGCGGGTTACAATTTCTTCGGCCATTATCACATTCCCCAGACCGAGCTCACGCTGTTCGGATGGTTGAAGCAATGGAACCCGAACACCCAGGTAAAAAACAACCCGTTTGACTTCCAGACCGTGACTCTTGGAATATCCTACCAGTGGAACGAATATCTGCGCTTCGCGTTCGACACACAAAACACGCTTTTCTACCACAATCAGTATGACTTTCCTGTGTCTTACGCGAAACAGTTTAACTTCGTTGCACCCACACACTTCACAGGAGCTGCAATTCCTGACGTAGTAACTCCGGACACGCATTCGTTCTTCTTAAACGCGGAATTCGCATTTTAGATGGCCGACAGAGGGCAACGAGGATGGGTCTAAACAGTGCGACCGAGCAGGACCGCGAGGGCGGAGCGCGTCCTCGCGGCTTGCTCGGTGTAACAATCGCCCTGGCTTTCACCGCGGTAGTGCTTGCGGGCTGTAGTGCGGTTCGTTTGGTCCGGCCATGGTCGCCATCGGTGGCGCCCAACTCGGAGGAAACCCGCGCACAGGCGATAAGGCCGCATGAATGGGTCGGCAAAACCTTGCCGGAATTGACCGCCCGCCTGGGCCAGCCGACCAGCGTCCAGCCTCTGCTGGAGACCACGGGCCAGCTCGTAATTTATGCGCGTCCAGGGGCGCCACACTACGTATTCGAGACCGGTTCGAACGGTAAGATCGTGAGCGCGTCCGCCGACTGACAGACTCCGGCGGCGGAGAGGAAATATGAGGGCACTGCAATCCGATTCGATTCGTGCAGAAACCGGGAAGGTGGCGGACACACAACGCGCGCGCCGCCGGTACGCCGGTGCAGTCGTCGCTCTGCTGATCCTTGTGGCGCTCGCCGGGGCAAGCATGCTGCACGCCGCCGAATCAGTCCACACCAGCCGCAAATACTGGATTGGCAAGAACATCGGCCAGGCCGAGAAAGAGTTCGGAACGCCGACGTTTTCCGAGCAGCTTATAGAAACGGGTGGGATGCTGGTGATCTACGCCAGTGGGAAGAACCCGGTTCATTTCGTGTTCGAGACCGATCCGGGCGGCAGGATTATCAAGGCTGCGCGGGTTGAGTAGCGTCCGAATCCTGGAAACATTGCCCGCTGATTAAGAGTCAGCTGCTCTACCAACTGAGCTAACGGCCCACCAAAGAAGGGCAGATTACTGGTACAGGCGAAAGATTGCGGCCAGCACCGCGAACTCTCCGATGCGGGGTAGAATAATGCGGATGCGGTCGCGATGGCTCCGCAGCCCCGCGGCCAGCGCGCCCACCGCGCCATCCTCCTGGCCCGCCAGTCCGGCCAGGTCCAGCACCACTCGATCCTTCCGGCGCGCCAGCGCCGCTCGCAGATCCGCAACGAACTTTCCGGCTGCCGATGCCGTGAGCCGTCCCTCCAGGAGCACCCACACCGTCGAGGCGGGCCGCCGCTCCACCTGGATCGAAAGCCCCGCGGGATCCTCACCGCGCAGGCGCTCCCAAGCCCGCCCGCAATCCGCGTCCGACATCCTGAACGTATTTCTCACCAGCGGCGGGTGCTGGAAGAGGCCCAATCTGAGCGTAAGTCCCGTCCAGGAAGCCAAGCCTACTGCCGCAACCGACAAGATACGCTCCTGCCAGGTGGGACTCCCCAGCTCTGCGTGGACCTGCTTTTGGAGCCTGCCAATCCAACGCCGTACCTGCGCTGTCGGCCCGAACAGCCTGCCCGCCAGGAACACGGGGTAGGATTTCCTGAGGTCGGTTGAGATCCGCTGCGCCTTGGCGCGCAGAAATGCGCTCGGGGACTCCCGGAGCTTGCGGTATCCCTCGAGCCATCGGTCCACTGAACGGTACAGGACCGGTCCCAAGCTGCGGAAATCTTCCTCGAAGCAATGCTTTTGGGCAGCCTCGATCTGGTCGGGTGTCATCGATGGATGGCTGACCATCGAATAGAATCCGCTCCCCCGCCGATAGAACAGTTCGGGATCCTCGGCCACCTCTGGCAGCAGTTTCCCCTCCCGGATGACCTGCTCGTAGAAGGGAGTGCCGGGACAAGGGCCATAAATCAAGAACTGGGTGAGCACCGGCCGCAGCGCGAGCAGGCCCGACAGTTCCTCTTCAATGATCTCGGGCGTCTGGTAGGGAAAGCCCACGATCATCGAGGCCAGGATGGTGATTCCGTGCTCGCGGAACTCGCGGAAGATCTCTTCGACCGGCCGGCCCGACTGTTTCGCATAGCCCGATCGCGTTCCCTCGTAACCGATCCACATCCCGTCGATCCCCATCTCGAGAATCTCGGTCACGGTGTACTGGCTCAAGGCCCGGATGCTGGCGAAAACAAAAATCGAGAGCGGCTTCCCACTGCGCAGAACGCATTCCCGAAACTCCATCGCTCGGCGACGGTTAAGCAGAAAATCCTCGTCCATGATCATGATCGAGAGCTTGGGATCGACCTCGAGATAGCGTTCGACCACCTGGTAGATGTCGGCCCCCGTAGGCAGCAGGCGGATGTGCTTGCGCTTGAAGAAATGAGAGGTGCAGCAGAAATCGCACCCGTTCGGACATCCCAGGCCGCCGAACACGATCCCTGTCCGCGAAATCTGCTTCGAGAATACCTGCAGGCGGTTGATGATCAGAGGATGGCGGTACGGCATCGGGATCTCGGGTTCGCCCAGAAGGCGGCGCATGAAGCCGACTCCCTCCTCGCGGCAGATATGGTCGCCGTAGGGAAGCAGCATCTCATCGGGCGCCACTGTCCCGTACCCGCCCAGCACGATCTTCGACTGCGGCGAATATTTCCGGACCAGCTCCACAACTTCCTTCATGCGGTGGTAGGTGGCCAGAACGAAACATACGCCCACGACGTCGTACCCACGCCTGAGTTCGCGGATGAGTTCCCTGTGCGAGGGATACTGGAGCACCACGGTGGGAGCCTCGAGGTTCTCGGCGATGTACTCCAGCGAGAACTGGGTATGGTGAGAACGGGGGCTGAACAGACCCTGGGCGCGGGTCACCTGTTCGTGGAGCAACTCGTACCCTACACTCGGGGAATCGCCGTAGCGGACCCCCAAGGGACGGCAGACGGACGTGAGCAGGACTTGGTGTGTCAAGGTAAATAGTTTACGCGGTTAATCGGGACTCCCATTTTGAATCCCGAACAGCGGCCGTTTAGACTAGACGGTCTGCCTGTGCGATGCTTGCAGCCCGGTTTTTGGTTCAGGTGTTTCCAGCGGCCACGGAAGGGGCCATATCTGCCTCTCCCGAGAATCCCAAACCCGGACCGTCGCCTTTCCAGCTGATTCTGAGGGCTCTTCGCCAGATCCGTAGCGTCAGCGATGAGAGTGTACCTGCTGAAAACTCCAAATGCGAGGGAAAGGCCGGAGTTTTTCGATTGCCCGCCGCGGTGTCCCCTGCACACTGGCGCTCATGTCATGAACACGAGCATGCCGCCGGCAACGATTCTCCGCTTGCAGTTGGCCGCCGGGTTAGAGATTTTTCGGCAGCGAGTAAGAACTCAGGACGCGCACATAGTTGGGGCGCTGGAACGCCGCCGGGTTAGGCACATTGCGCTGACTCATGCTGCCGCACATCTGGCGAATGGATTCGTACTCGTGTTCTTCCATCCAGCTCAGCAGATCGCGCAGAACGACGTCGAGATGCTCGATGCCGTTGTGCAGCAGTGCCGAGGTCATCATGGTAACGCGCGCGCCCGCCATCACCGCCTTCAACACATCTTGCGCGCTGTGGACGCCGCCGGTGATCGCCAGGTCGGCGCCGATCTGGCCGAACATGATCGCCACCCAGTGCAGCCTCAGCAGCAATTCCTCGGGGCGGCTCAGCGTCAGGCTCGGCACGACTTCGAGCAGCTCGAGATCCAAATCCGGCTGATAAAAGCGATTGAACAGCACCAGCGCGTTGGCGCCGGCGGCATCGAGCTGTCTTGCCATGTTCGCGGGAGCACTGAAGAATTGCGACACTTTCACCGCCAGCGGAATCCGTACGCTTTGCTTTACCTCCCGAACCAGATCGGCGTATGCCCGCTCGATGTGTCCGGCGGTGAGTTCCGGGTCGGTCACAATCGAATAGAGGTTCAACTCGATGGCGTCGGCGCCCGCTTGCTCCATCTCGCGCGCGTAGCGGATCCAACCGCCGGCTGAGACTCCATTAAGGCTGCCGATGACGGGAATCGAAACGCTCGCCTTGGCCGTGCGAATCAGCTCCAGATAGCCATCGGGGCCGAGGTTGTACGTCGTCAGGTCGGGAAAGTAGTCCAGCGATTCGGCGAAACTTTCAGAGCCGCGAAAAAGATCCGCGTCAAGCGCCTCACTTTCCAGCGTGAGCTGCTCTTCGAAGAGCGAAGGCAGCACCACGGCCGCAATCCCGTGATCTTCGAGACGCCGAATACGGTCGATCGAATCGCAAAGCGGCGAGGCCGAAGCGACTATGGGGTTCTTCAAGCTGAGGCCAAGGTATTTGGTCGTGAGGTCGATCATTACTTGCCCTCTTTTGCCGACTTGGCCGAGGCAGTCTCCGATTCGCTGGCAGCTTGCGAGGACGCAATTCCCGATCCGGCCATCGCGGCGCGGTTCGCGTACACACGCCACTGGCGCTCGACATCGTCCTGCGCCATCCGCAGCAATTCGCGCGCGGCTTCAGGATTGCTGCGCGCGAGCATCGTGTAGCGCGCCTCCTGGTAGGCGTACTGCTTGAGCGGAATACTCGGCGCCTTCGAGTCGAGCTGGAAGGGATTCTTGCCTTCCTTTTGCAGCCCCGGGTTGTATCGCATCAGCGGCCAATAACCTGAGAGCACCGCGTTCTTCTGCTGGTTGATGCCGAATGCCATGTCATAGCCGTGCGCGATGCAGTGGCTGTAGGCGACGATCAGCGAGGGCCCGTCGTACGCCTCCGCTTCAAGCAAGGCGCGGACCGTGTGCGAGTCGTTGCCGCCCATCGCCACGCGCGCGACATACACCGAGCCGTAGGTGATCGCCTCCATCGCGAGGTCCTTCTTGGCGGTCCGCTTGCCGCCGGCGGCAAACTTCGCAACCGCGCCGCGCGGCGTGGCCTTGGACATTTGCCCGCCCGTGTTCGAGTACACTTCGGTATCCAGCACCAGCGCGTTCACGTTCATTCCGGAACCCAGGACGTGATCCAGTCCGCCAAACCCGATGTCATACGCCCATCCGTCTCCCCCTACGAGCCAAACGCTCTTGCGCACCAGCGCATCGGCGATCGCCATCAGGTCGCGCGCGTCGTTGGACTCGAGGCCGGCAATCACGCGCTTGACCTCGGCGACGCGCTGGCGTTGCGCGGCGATACCTGCCTCGGTGGATTGGTCCGCCTCGAGGATCCCCGCGACCAGACCTTCGCCCATTTGACCCGCAAGCCGCCGCAGCAGTTCCTGCGCGTAGTCAGCGCGCTTGTCGAGCGCAAGCCTCATCCCAAGCCCGAATTCGGCGTTGTCTTCGAACAGTGAGTTCGACCACGCCGGCCCGCGGCCTGCGGCATTGGCGCTGTAAGGGGTAGTCGGCAGATTTCCGCCGTAGATGGAGGAGCATCCGGTGGCGTTGGCAATCAGCAATCGATCGCCTAAGAGTTGGGTGAGCAGCTTGATGTAGGGCGTCTCGCCGCAGCCCGCGCACGCTCCGGAAAATTCGAACAGCGGTTCGAGCAGTTGCGTATCTTTAACTTGCGCATGCGTGAGGCTGTCTCGATCGAACTCCGGGAGCGACAGGAAGAAGTCCCAGTTCTTCGCCTCCGCGTCGCGGATTGGAGCTTGCGGCAGCATGTCGATCGCCTTGTGCCGGACCTCGCTCTTGCTCTTCGCCGGGCAAACTTCGACGCACAGGCGGCATCCGGTGCAATCCTCGGGCGCTACCTGCAGCGTGTAACGCATCGCCTCTAGTCCGCGCCATCGCGGCGGCGCCGACTTGAACGACGCGGGCGCATCGCCGAGCTGACTCGGCTCGTAAACTTTCGCGCGAATCGTCGCATGGGGGCAGACCAGCACGCACTTCCCGCACTGGATGCATAGCTCCTCATCCCAGACCGGGATCTCCTGGGCGATGTTGTGCTTCTCCCATTTGGCCGTGCCGGTGGGAAAGGTGCCGTCGGGCGGCAGAGCGCTGGTAGGGATCGAATCGCCGCCGCCCGCCATCATAGTGCCGAGCACGTCGCGAACGAACGCCGGCGCATGCGCGGGCACCGGCGCGAGAACTTCCATAGTGCTGCTCACCGATGCGGGAACGGTGACCTGGTGCAGATTCGCCAGCGTCGTGTCCACCGCGGCGAAGTTATTTCGCACGATCGCTTCGCCGCGCTTGCCATAGGTATCCTCAATCGCGGATTTGATCGCCGCGATCGCTTCGTCCCGCGGCAAGACGCCGCTCACCGCAAAAAAACACGTCTGCATGATCGTGTTGATGCGGCCGCCCATGCCCGCGTCGCGCGCCACCTTGTACGCATCGATGACGAAGAAGCGAAGCTGCTTGTCGAGGATCTGCTGCTGCATCCTGCGCGGCAGATGGTTCCACACCTCGTCGGGACCATAGGGCGCGTTGAGCAGGAAGGTCGCGCCCTGATCCGCGGCCTCAAGCACGTCCATCCGTTCGAGAAAGGCGAACTGATGGCATCCGATGAAGCTCGCCTTGCTGATCAGGTATGTCGAACGGATCGGGTCCGGCCCGAAGCGCAGATGCGACACCGTGATCGAGCCCGATTTCTTCGAATCGTACACGAAGTAACCCTGCGCATAGCCGGGCGTCTTCTCACCGATGATCGAGATCGAGTTCTTGTTGGCGCCCACGGTGCCGTCCGATCCCAATCCATAGAAGAGCGCCCGCACGGTCTGCGGGCTTTCGGTCGAAAACTCCGGGTCGAATGCCAGGCTCGTATGCGTCACATCGTCGTGGATTCCCACCGTGAAGTGATTTTTCGCCGGCTCCCGCTTGAGCTCGTCGAACACCGCTTTCACCATCGCGGGAGTGAATTCCTTCGACGACAAACCGTATCGCCCGCCGATGATTTGTGGCCATCTGCCATCGATAGCGCCCGCCGCCCGCGCCTCGCTCAGCGCGGTCACGACGTCGAGGTAAAGCGGCTCGCCGGTGCTGCCGGGCTCCTTGGTGCGATCGAGCACCGCTATCGCGCGCGTGGTTTTCGGTAAAGCCGCGGCAAAAGCGGCGCTGTCGAAGGGACGGAACAACCGCACCTTGAGCAGGCCGACCTTCTCTCCGCCCGCGAGCAGCCGCTCGATCGTCTCGTCGGCCGCGCCGGCGCCCGATCCCATTAAAACGATCACCCGCTCCGCTTGAGGATCCCCGGCATATTCAAACAGGCGGTAGCCGCGGCCGGTGCGCCGCGCAAAGCGATCCATAACGTCCTGAACAATCGTCGGGCAGGCGCGATAGAAAGAATTGATCGCTTCGCGCGCCTGGAAGAAGGTATCCGGATTCTGCGCCGTGCCGCGCAGCATCGGACGATCGGGGCTGAGCGCGCGATCGCGATGCTGGCGGACGAACTTCGCGTCGATCAGCGCGCGCAGATCGTCGTCTGACAGCGGATGAATCTTGTTGAGCTCATGCGAAGTGCGGAAGCCGTCGAAAAAATGCAGAAACGGGATGCGCGATTCCAGCGTTGCGGCGTGCGCAATCAAGGCGAAGTCATTGGCTTCCTGAACCGAGTCGGACGACAACATGGCAAATCCGGTCGCGCGCGCCGCCATCACGTCGCTGTGGTCGCCGAAGATCGAAAGCGCGTGCGTCGCGAGGGTCCGCGCCGCGACATGAATGACGCACGCGGTAAGCTCGCCGGCGATTTTGTACATGTTCGGGATCATCAGCAGAAGGCCTTGCGACGCGGTGAAGGTGGTTCCCAGCGCGCCTGCCTGAAGCGCCCCGTGCAGCGTTCCCGCGGCCCCCCCTTCGCTCTGCATCTCCATCACCTTCGGCACCGTGCCAAAGATGTTAGTGTGGCCTTCATCGCTCCATTGATCGGCCCACTCGCCCATCGGTGACGACGGCGTGATGGGATAAATTGCGATTACTTCGCTCAGGCGGTAGGCAATCGAAGCCGCCGCTTCATTCGCGTCCATTATTTGCATTTTGAAACCCGTACTGTATTTCGTCAGGATCTTTCGGACAAGGCAACAACAGCTTCAAGCGAGGATCTGCCCATCTGATTTGAGGTTGTGGCTGTAGTTGAGTAGCGCAGCCGGCGACGCCGCTCAAGGGTCTGCCGGAAGGAGAGAGCACAGTATCAAGACAATCCTGCGCCCTTTCCCCGTTTAACTGTTCTAACAGGGCGAAGCCCGCATCTCGCGGCGGTGCCGATTTGTTTTAACATTGGGTGCAGGGCCCGCGCCCGCCAACGGCGGGCGGCCTTAATACCGAGTGCAGGGGTCACCCCTGCTTTCGCGTCTTCTCACTGCGGGTGTAGGGGGGCGCCTTTGCTCTTAATACTGGCCAGCCGTGCCAACGGCCAGGGATGCCCTAATTCAGCCTGCCCCCGCCGGATTTCGCGTGCTATGCGTACCCTATGGTCAACCGCCAGGATGTCCCGTACCCGCCCGGCTCACCCGAAATTGGGCGACCTCCGCTCCCCTCGCATACTGTTGAGAGGATGAAGCTGCCGATCCCTATCCAGCGCGCTGGCTCCTTTTTCTTAACATTGGCTACCCGTGCCCACGGGTAGTTTTTGACGGAACAAAGCTAGCCATAGAACGGAGCCGTCCCAAAACCACCACGGAAGGTATGAATTGCTCTTTTCGGCCGTAATCGATCAGTCGGAATCGCGCCTGTCGCTGTCTGATCTTCGCGGCGAGCGCGATACGCCCCTTCGATCCGAACCGATGGCTTGACGGGCCGTGCCTCTAGCCAGGAACAAAGGTTCGTCCTACCATCTCGCGCGGGAGGCAATCATGCCCAATCGAACCGCCGTTCATCCCGAACTCTACTCGCCGGACCTGGCAGACAATCCGTCGCTAAACGGCGGCAAATGCCGCGCGTGCGGCTATGTCTTCTTTCCGCCGCAGCGTTATGGATGCGAATCCTGCGGTGCGCCGCCCGAAAAGCTTGAGGCAGTGCAGTTGGCCGGACGCGGCACGCTTCATTCGTACGCAACTGTGCATCTCTACATGGGCAAGGACATCGAGGCTCCGTTCACGATCGGCCTGATCGTCCTCGATGACGGCCCTGCCATTTCTTCTACCCTTACCAACCGCACCGATGAGGGCCTCGCCATCGGCGATCGCATGAAGAGCGTGCTCGTTGCGGCCAGTACCGATCAGGAGGGCAACGAGACGGTCGAGCTGCGCTTCGCCAAGGCAGGGGCAGGCAAATGAAAAAGAACCTTCGCGATATGCGTCCGGTCTATGTAGTCGGCATCGGCCTCCATCGATATCAGCGCCTCAGTGAAACTCCATACGTGACGCTCGGCCTTACCGCGGTGCGGCAGGCTCTTGCGGATGCGGCCCTTGAATGGCGATCGGTCGAGTCGGCCTACACCGGCACGGTGCTGATCGGGATGGCGGCCTCCCGGCCGATGCTGCGTTATCTCGGCGCGACCGGAATCCCGATGGCTCAGGTCGAGAACGCGTCCGCTTCGGGATCGACCGCATTTCGCCAGGCGTGCATCGATGTCGCCAGCGGCTTGACCGATGTTTCACTCGCGGTGGGAGTGGACAAGCCGGGACCGTTCGCGATGGCGCCGGGGAAGGCCAGGATGCGCGACCTGGCCGGCTCTCGCCTGGTGCCGTTCACCCATTTCGCCCTGCTCGCTCAGGAGTACATGACTCGCTACGGCGTGAGCGCGCAGCAGATTGGCATGGTCGCGGTCAAGAACAATCGCAACGGGGCTAACAATCCTTACGCACAGCGCCAAAAGGCAAGAACCCTAGAGGAAGTGATGGCCGGCCCGGCTATTTCGGGGTCGCTGACGCGGCTTCAATGCTGCCCCATCGGAGAGGGCGCAGCCGCAGTGATAGTCGCCTCCGACGATGCGATCGCGCAACTCGGGATCGATCGCAACCGCGCAGTCAGAGTCATCGCGTCGGTCACGAAGACCGAGCAGATCTACCGTGGCGCGAAAAATTTTGACGCAGAATTGACTCGCGAAACGGTCGAGCAGGCTTATCGCGAAGCCGGCATAGGACCCGGCGACCTCGATCTGATGGAACTCCATGATGCGTTCACGATCGAAGAGCTGCTGTACGTGGAGGCAATGGGGCTGTGCGCGCCGGGCAAGGCCGCGGGCGCGATCGCGGCGGGCGAGTTCGATATCGGCGGCCGCTGCGCGGTCAGCGCGTCAGGAGGACTGCTCGCGATGGGCCATCCGATCGGTCCCACCGGCGCCGGACAGATCGCCGAGATCACGCGCCAGTTGCGCGGCGAAGCGGGCGTGCGCCAACAGCCCAACGCGAAGACAGGCCTTGCTCACATGGTGGGCGTCGGCGCCGTTTGCGTCGCTCATATTCTACGCAAGGGCGCGTGAACGATGCTGTCGAATCGCCTCCCGGAGAAAACCGAGAAGCGGCTTCGCTCCCATCGATTGCAGGCGGGCGCCGAGCGGGGTATCTGCGCCCTCCCCGTCGCGCCTGCTAGAAGAACCAGCCCGAGTCGGACGACTGGCCGAAGATTGCGCCGACGAACCGCTCCAGCTCTACGTTGAACTTCATGATCACGTGGTCGGAGCCGCGCGTCAGGCCGAACCCGGGGCCGAAGTTATATTCGATTCCATGAGGCAGCTCGCCCCATAGCACTGGAAAGATGTAATGCTGCTGCTGGCTGAGCGGCTCGGTGTCGTCGATCACACCGGCGCCGCCATAGAACTCGACGCCGGGCGACAGATAGCGCATCCATCGGTAGTAAGCGCCAGTCGAGTAGCCGAATTCGAAGCCTTGTTTCTTGCCCACCCCGGCCAGGACCTTCTCGAAGATCGGGTTCGCCGTGAGCGAAAATCGCCCGAGGTCCTTTTCGATGATCGGGCGCAGCTCAAGCTCGACATCGGCATCGTCGAACTGCGGCGTCTGGTGCCATTCGAGCTCGGCATACCAGCCCAGATCTACCGGTAGCACGTCCGGGTCGAAGAGTCGGCCGCGCAAGCGATATTCGGAGCCGGCGTACCGATAGCCGTGGCCGTCGGGTGAAGCCATCAGGAGATACGCGGCGACTTCGATTCGGTCGGTGAGTCCGTAGGTTAATTCGTACTGGTTGTACCACATTGCTTGACTGCGAAAGGTTCCAGCCGCAGTGCCTTCACCGCCCTGACTGTGGCCGTTGGCCACGACCGCGTTGTCGGTTTCCAATTCAATGGTGCCGCGGCTCTCCGTGGCATACGGGTAAACTTCGAACTCCCACGGGTCGACCTGCGCGGCGGCCCGGTGCGCACACAGGAGCGTGCCGAGCGCCAGAAATAAACCAGCCAAAGCTGAAGGCAGATGTTTTCTCACGTTAATTTCTCACTTATTCCGTGAATCCGGTGATGGATGGGTAATTTCCCAATCGATCCATCGTTCCAGTGCGGCGCGGTCTTCGTCGGTCAAGCGGACCTCCGGATGAACAATGCGGTAGGACCACGGCGGCATCTTCTGCTCGCGCAGCGCCCTGTCCGTCCATTGAAGCTTTCGTTTTCGCGTGGCTGGGTAGTATTCGCCCCACTCGGAGAAGTTGATTTGCTTGCGACCCAGTTCCACCTCGTGCACGTCCAGCCACGAGATCGGAGCGACGCGGCTGTACCAGGGCCATCGCGTCTCGTTGGAGTGGCAGTCGTAGCAGGCGCGTCTCAACGTCGCCTCGATTCTGGGCGGAGCGGAAACATCGCCTGTCGCCGGCGGGTTGGAGCGTTGAACTGGAACAAACTGGGCGAGCAAAAGAGTTCCAGCGATTCCAAGCAGTGCAATGGTTGCGACATTCCCAAGCCTCATCGCGCATACTGCCTTCGATCTTTGTCACTTCGCGATGAGGCTTCCCTGGCGAACGTCCTGGTGGAAATCGTCGTAGAAGTCGTAGCTTCCTGGGCTAAGCGCGGGCAGATGAACCGTGATTGTTTCGCCAGGCGTCATCGCGACCTCGCGGTTGAGCTGAAAGCTCTCGAACTCGATTGTCTCTTTGCTTGAATTCACGACCTTGATCATGAGTGGCTGGCCGGCGGGCACAGTGAGCGTCTGAGGTGCGAAATGGTGGTTGTCAAAGCGGATCTCGGCGACGCCCTCTTGGGCTCCCGCGGCGGCAGGCGCTGTTGCGGCTGCGGCTAAGACGAAAAGACCAGCGATCAGGAATTTGAAGAGCGTGGACATGGAAACCGGCCCCTAAATGAAATTGAGAATGATTTTCAATTCCAACTTAGCTGAAACCTTCCCCCTGCGTCAAGCCCGGCCGCTCTGCTCGACAGTGGCTGGCCCCCCGAGCCGAGTTTTGCGCGCTTGAACGAAGCCCGATCGCTGGTAGTAAGATGCGATCATTGGAGGAAGCAAAGTGACAAAACTTTACGGAACTTCGCGATCGCGCAGCGCCCGGTCCTTGTGGGCTCTCGAAGAGCTCGGCGTCAAATACGAGCATCTTCCGATTGCGACGACCGAAGCCAAGTCGGCCGAGAATCTCAAACGCAATCCCAACGGGCACGTGCCGGTGCTTGAAGACGACGGCGTGGTGATTTGGGAATCGATGGCGATCAATCTCTACCTGGCCGAAAAGTACGGGAAGAATTCGCTGTGGCCGCCGGAGCCCGCCGCGCGCGCCGACATCTACAAGTGGAGCTTCTGGGCGATGACCGAGGTCGAGCCGCATCTCATCACCCTTTTGCGCAATCGAGTAATGCATCCCCCCGAGCAGCGTGACGAAAAAGCCGCGCTGGCTGCCATCGAAGCTTTGAAGGCGCCGCTGAACGTGCTCGAGAGTTCGCTCAAGGGCAGGGAATATCTGCTCGGCAAGAACTTTACGATTGCGGACTTGAACGTGGCCGCGGTCATGAGCTGGGTGCCGATGATGAAGCTCGACATGTCATCGACTCCGAACGTACAGGCGTGGTTGCAAAAATGCCTTGGGCGGGAAGCCAATAAGAAGGTTCGCGGGCTGAAGTAATCGAAAGCCGCGAGCCGCCTTGACAGTGGAGTATCGAGCAGTGGGCCGGCGCGCGGCTTGGGTTAAGCTTGTGCGTCAAATCGCGCCGACTTAATCGCGCCGACTATGTGGTGAGAATCATGGGAGTGTTGTCAGACTATCGCGTCATCGAACTGGCCGGGATTGGTCCCGGACCAATGTGTGCAATGCTGCTCTCGGACATGGGCGCCGACGTGCTACGTATCGATCGCGCGGCGGACACGGGTTTGGGCATCGCGGCGGAAGCAAAATACAGCCTGCTCAATCGCGGCCGGCGCTCGGTGGCGTTCGATCTCAAGCGGCCCGAAGCGATAGAGGCCGTGTTGCGGCTGGTCGAGAAGGCGGACGCATTGATCGAAGGCTTCCGTCCCGGCGTAACCGAGCGCCTCGGCCTGGGTCCCGACCATTGTCTGGCGCGCAATCCGCGCGTCGTCTACGGACGGATGACCGGATGGGGACAGGAAGGGCCGCTGGCGCATGCGGCCGGTCACGACATCAACTACATCGCGCTGTCCGGCGCGCTGCACAGCATCGGGCGCAAGGGCGAGGCTCCGGTTCCGCCGCTGAACCTGGTTGGCGATTTCGGGGGCGGCGCGCTTTACCTGGCGTTGGGAGTAGTCGCGGGACTGCTCGAGGCGCAGAAGTCCGGCAAGGGCCAGGTGGTGGATGCCGCGATGGTGGATGGAGCGGCGTCATTGATGACCTTGATTTACGGTATGCACGGCTCGGGGATATGGAACAACGAGCGTGGCGACAACATCCTCGACACGGGCGCTCATTATTACGAGGTTTACGAAACGAGCGACGGCAAGCACGTCGCGATCGGATCGATCGAAGCAAAGTTCTACGAGGAATTGCTCCGGCTGTCGGGCCTCAAGGGCGAGGAACTGCCGCATCAAAACGATCGCAGGTCGTGGCCCGCGATGAAGGAGCGGCTGAAGACCGTGTTCCGCACCAAGACGCGCGACGAATGGTGCAATATCATGGAGGGCAGCGACGTTTGTTTCGCGCCGGTGCTCAGCATGGATGAAGCGCCGCGCCATCCGCACAACCGCCATCGCGGAACTTTCGTCGAGCAAGGGGGAGTGACGCAACCGGGGCCGGCGCCCCGATTCAGCCGGACGCCGAGCGCGATTCAGCGCCCGCCGGCAACGCCGGGCGAGCATACCGAGGAAGCGCTGCGCGATTGGGGCTTTGCCGACTCGGATTTGGAGCGACTGCGCAATTGCGGCGCGATAGCCAAGTCCAGCGCGGCGCGGCGCGAGCCTTAAGCGCGACCGGTCAGGCGAGCGCGCTCCAGCACGCCTTCGAAGATTCGCACCGCGACCGCGTCAATCAGCATCCCGCCCGCGCCTGCAGCGCCCGCGCCTTCGCGGGTGGCAGCCTGGTAGGCCTCGGACATTTTGCGCGCGGTTTCGATTTCGTGCGGCGTCGGCGCGAATACGTCGTTGGCGAGTTCGATCTGACTCGGGTGTATCGCCCACTTGCCGACGGCGCCGAGCGTCGCCGCCCAGGTCGCCTCGCGCCGATAGCCTTCCGGATCCCTGAAGTTGGCAAAGGGTCCGTCGATTGCGTCGATGCCGTTGGCGCGGCACGCGGTGATCATGCGGACGCGCGCATGATGCCAAATATCGCCGGGATATCGATTTGCCGGATCGGCCGCGACCCCAAAGCGCATGCCCTGGCTCGCCGAAAGATCGCCGAAGCCGAGGATGAGAGCCTCGAGCCGCGGCGACGATGCGGCAATTTCCTCGACGCGGGCGAGCGCCGCGCTTTCTTCGATCAGCGCCTCGAGGCCGATCTTGTTCTTGAGATGGAGTTTCGCCTCGAGCTGCGTCAGCAGCGTGTCGAAGAACCAGATGTCGCGCGGCGCCTTCGGCTTGGGCACGATTATGACGTCGAGCTTGTCGCCCGCGCCCTCGACAACTTCGATCACATCGCCGTGCGCCCAGTGCGTGTCGGCGCCGTTGACGCGCACGGCGCGAATCTTTTTGCCCCAATCGAGATTGCGCAGCGCCTCGACGGCGTTCTTGCGCGCCGCTTCCTTCTGCGCCGGCGCGACCGCATCTTCAAGATCGAGGAAAACCATGTCGGCCGCGGTCCCCATCGCCTTCTCGATCATCTTCGGACTCGAAGCCGGCGTCGAAAGTTCGGAACGTCTTAGTCGAAGCGTCATGATTGCTCCTTGTGCGCGATTGATATTCCCGCCTCGGCGAGTATCTGTTCGGTATTTTCGCCCAGGCGCGGCGCGCGCGCGTAAATCCCCGACGGCGTGCCCGTCAGCTTGATCGGACATCCCGCAAGCACCAGCGGAGGATTGTCGCCCGGCTGCTCGACCTCGACCAGCATGCCGCGCGCCCTGGGATGCGGATCCTCGAAAATATTTTTGGCGGTGTTGACCGGACCAACCGGCACCTTGCCGCCAATCGCGGCTACGATTTCGCGCGTGCTATGCGCTTTGGTCCAGTCCGCGACCAGGCCGCGCACGAAATCGGCATTCGCGACTCGCCGCCTGCCGTCGCGGGTGCGGGCGTCGGTGGCGAGCTCGGGCCGGCCGATCGCATCGCACAGCATCTTCCAATGATTTTCGCCGGGCGCTGCGATAGCGATGGCGCCGTCGCGGGTGGGAAAAATATCGAATGGACACAGCACCGGGGTCCCGTTGCCGCCCGGTTCCCGGACGAGGCCGCCGCCCGAGTAGCTGTAAACGACCATTTCGCACAGGGCGAGAATCGCGTCGTACATCGCCACGTCGAGAAATTGTCCCTGCCCGGTCCGGCGCGCTGCATGAATGGCAGACACCACTCCAAGCGCAGCCAAAGTGCCGGGATAGATATCGCCGACCGCGGGACCGACCTTGTAACCGGCGCTGCCTTGCGGACCCGTGACGGCGACCAACCCGCCCATGCTCTGCGCAACGATGTCGAACGCGGGCCAATCCGCATACGGGCTCCGGCCGGTCCGCGGATCTCCGAAGCCGCGAATCGCGGCATAGACCAGCGCAGAATTAATTTCGCGCAGCCGCTCGTAACCGATTCCCGCGCGATCCATCACTCCGGTCTTCGCATTCTCGACGACCGCGTCGGCGGTCTTCGCGAGCTTGAAAAACGCATCGCGGCCGGCGTCGCTCTTGACGTCGAGCACGATGCTGCGCTTGTTGCGATTGACGCTGGCGAAATATCCGCCGTAGTCGCAGCCCTTTCGATCGGCGGGATGCGGCCCGATGCTTCTGCTCATGTCGCCGCCGGGCGGCTCGACCTTGATAACGTCGGCGCCAAGGTCGGCCAGCAGCATCGTGCAGTACGGACCGGCCAGCGCCTGCGTCAGATCGAGGATGCGAACATCCGAGAGCGGCCCGGTGCGCGCGTTCAACGATTGCCCCAGTGGGAGCGGCGCTTGATCAGGACCGTGCGCTCGCCTTCGAAGACGATCGTCCCGTCATGCTTGGTCCCCCAATGCTTGAAGCGGACGATGCCGGCGTCGGCGCGATCGGCATCGCGTTTTTCAAGAACCTCGCTATAGGCGTACAGCGTGTCGCCGTGAAAGACCGGCGAGGTGAACCTGATTCCCGTCAAGCCGAGTTCGGCCAGCGCATTTTCGCCCGTGTCCTGCGTCGCCAGCCCGATGCACACCGAGCCGGTCACCAGCCCGAAGACCAGCCGCTGGCCGAATTGCGTCGCCTTCATGCGATGCTCGTTGTAGTGGCTGTCGGCGGTGTTCAGCACGAGCTTGGTGAGCATCTGATTTTCGATCTCGCCGACGGTGGTGCCGCGTGCGTGACGCAATTTCGCGCCGACTTCGAAGTCTTCGAAGTAATTGCCGGCGCCGGTCAGCTTCGAGATCGATGCACTCACTTCTTTACCCTCGGCAGCAGGCGGTCGGAGATAATCCGCAGCTGGATTTCGGAAGTGCCCTCGAAAATTTTGGTCAGACGCGCGTCGCGCCAGTAGCGCTCGAGCGGAAAGTCCTTGGTGTATCCGTAGCCGCCGTGAATCTGAATCGCCTGGCTGGTGACGCGCTCGGACATTTCGGAGGCGAACAGCTTCGCCATCGAAGCCTCCTTGTCGCATCGCCGCCTGCCGTCAATTTCGGTGGCGACAAAGTAGGTCAACTGGCGCGCGGCTTCGATTTCGGTCGCCATCTCGGCCAGCTTGAACCGAATCGCCTGGAATTCTCCGATCGGCTGCCCGAATTGGACCCGCGTCTGCGCGTATGCCAATGAGTCTTCGAGCCCGCCGCGTGCAAGCCCGATCGCGCGCGCCGCAGTATGCACCCGGGCCACCTCGAGTCCGCTGACCGCGCCGTAGAATCCCTTGCCCTCGCCGCGGCCTTCGCGCTCGCGGCCGAGCAATGCGTCGGCAGGCAGCTTGAAGTTGTCGAAGTGCAGCTCCCACGTCTTCCAGCCGAAGTAACCGATCTTGCGAATCGGCGAGCCGGTCAGCCCCGGCGGAAACTTGTCGCGCTCCTTGAGGACCAGGAATTGGCTGATGCCCTCGTGGCGGCGGTGTGGATCGGACGGTGGCTTGGTGCGCGCCAACACCGAGATGAAATCCGCGCCGTCGGCAAACGTGCACCACATCTTGCTGCCGTTGAGCATCCAGCCGTCGCCGTCGCGGGTCGCTTTGCACGAGACGTTGGCGAGATCGGAGCCCGCCTCCGCCTCCGACAGCGCAGCCGCGCCGAGGAATTCTCCGCGCGCCATCCGCGGCAGATATTCTTGCCTTTGCTCGGCGGTGAAACCGCCGCCGAGTCCGTTGCCGCGCGCGATTATGCTGGCGACGCTCATCCATGCGCGCGCGAGTTCTTCGGTGATCAGCACGTACTCGAACGCGCCCAGGCCAAGTCCGCCGTACGCCTCCGGAATCACGATTCCGAAGTAGCCCATCTCGGCGAGCTTGTCGCGCAACGACATCGGGATGTCGCCCTGCTCGGGATCGAGCTTGTTCGCCAGCGGCAGAACTTCGTTCATCGCGAAGTCGCGCGCCGCCTGCTGAATCATTCGCCGCTCGTCGGTCATGTAACTCACGATGCAGCTCCTCTGCGTTTGGCGACCAGGTTCGTCCGCTCGTAGCTGATGACGAGTTCGTCGCGTTGATTGCGGGCTTCGGTGCGCCACGTGACGATTCCGAAGTTGCCGCGGCTGGCGGATTCGCGCGTTGAGACGACGGTGCTATGCGCGGTCAGGGTATCGCCCGGATAGACCGGGCGGTGAAATTCCAAGCCGTTGATGCCGAGAAAGGGTCCGCCCGCTTCGCTCAAATCCTCGACCGAAATGCCAACCACCGTGCACACGACCAGCATCGGATTGACGACCACGTCGGGATGACCGTGCGCGCGGGCATACTCGGCGTTGAAGTAGAGCGGGCAATGGGCGAGCGTCGCGGTGGTGAAGATCGAATTGTCGCCGGCGTTTATCGTGCGCCCCCAATGATGCTCGAAGACCTGTCCCTGGTGGAATTGTTCGAACGAATGGCCTTTGGGCACGAGTTTGAACTGACTGAAGTCGGGATCTGCCATAGACCATGCTCCTAGCAAAACTCCGGCCGCTCCGCGAGTCTCGACGCGGGAGTTTCCAATCGCCGCGCGGCCACGACACCGTTAATTTGCGACTATTGCACGGACCTGCGGCTTCCAGGTAATGGTCGAACCGCGCGAGACGGCCCCGACTCAAAAGCGGGATGTTGCGATCCCGCTAAGCCTTTGAGGCTGGCGGGGGGCGAGATCTATTCGCGGAACGAGCCTTGGCGGCTTTCTCGGGTCTGGCCTTATCGTCAGGCTCAGCGCGTTTCCAGGCGGCGAGCAGCGCGAGCATCACGATCGAGATCATCAAGGCGGCGGTGGCCAGGGACGCATAGAACGACCAGCGGCGGATGGGGGTGGGACGCAGCTCGACTTGTACATCATGTATCCCGGCCGGAACGTTGAAGGTGATCTCTCCGCTGACTGACGCCGGTGAAGTCGCGACTTCCCGATCGTCAACCAGCACTGTCCATCCCGGATAGTCGAAAAGCGAATCCTGCATCAGCGCGGGCTCGCTCGCATCGACCTGGAACGACTGGCTATTCGAGCTGACGGCGAGTTGACGTACGACGGGCGCGGAGCGGACTCCTTTGAGCAGGCGACTATCGAAGACAGGACGCTGATGCACCGTCCGCGGCTCGTACTCTTCACGAGTCGTCGTGTTTATCCCCAGCTGAGCGATCGAGTCGGCGCCGAAGTAGGCTTCATCATAGGTCTGAATTCCCTTGGGTGCGGTGTGCGCGATGTTGACCAGCACCAGGACTACTATCGCGAGCGATGCCAGCCGTGGGCCCATTCGCTCGAAGGCATAGAGCGCGAGCAGCGGCATGAACAGCGCAGGAACGCATAGGGTTCGCCACGGATAAGCAAGGTATTGAAGCATGGCGAGGTGCGCCCAAATCGTCCATGACAAATCGGTGGCCAACAGCGCGGCGACAATCGACGCGCCAGCAAAGACAATCGCGTCAAGGCGGCGGGTGCGGTTCGCCGCGCGCATCGCGATCACGAGTCCCGCGACTGCCAAGGCTATGTGAACGGGACCGAGCGAGTACGAGATGCCGTTGCCGGGGCCGCGCATCGCGTAGCCGAACCCCCACGGCGACCAAAGCAACTGGAACGGCGAGATTATGTAATTGGTCCAATTGAGAAAGCCGGTCCGCAGAAGGTCGGTTTTGACGAACCCGCGCTCAAGCAGCGCCGGAAGCCAGAAAAACGCACTGAGTCCCAGCCCGCCGGCAAGCACGCCAGCGCCAGCCGCGGCGGTTTTCAGTCGATGATCCGAGACGGCGGATCGAACGGCGACGATCGCCGCGAATGCCGGAAACACCAGCAGCGCGATCGCATTATGCGCCAGCGGCAGCATCGCCACCGCAAGCGCGCCGAGCGCCACACTGACTGCGGTCGGGCGCTGAACAGCCGCGATCAGCCCGAGCAGCGCCACGGGCGCCACTGCAAGCGCGGCCGACTCGGCAAATCGCCCACACACGTAGATATCCAGGGCCTGATAGGGAGCGAACAGCCACGCGCCCGCGGCGCAAATCGAGGCGACACGAGAAAACGAGAGCCTTCGCCCGATCAGGAAGACCGCGATCGCGCCGAGAGCGAACAGAATCGCCAGTCCAAATTGCAGCGAATCCGCAAGCGACATGCCGCCTTTGAAGAACGGCAATGCCGTCGCGTAGATCAGCGGCGGTGCGAATTCGAACAGCGGCTGTCCATGCCCTGAGCCGAGATCCGGCGCCCATACCGGCGGGAATTGATGGTCGCCCAATATTTTGGCGAACTCAGTCAGCCGCGGCGGATACTCAAGCGAGTCATGGCCGTCGAGCAGATAGCCGCGGAACAGCGTGTGCGTGAAGAGCAGGATCAGGATCGTAAGCGCCAGCGCCGTCCGCATCCGCGCAGTCGCCCAAGGAGCCGCCAGTTGCGCCAGCCGCCGTGTGATCCTGCGTTCCATCGCGGCGTAGTCCGGCCTGCGCAAGCCTTGAGCGATCAATCCCACCAGAATGATTCCGGCGACCAGCAATATCGGCTTGAGCGGCCCCGGACGGTACCGCACTTCGATCCGATGTTCCCCCGGCCCGACCGGAATCGCGCAAAAGTCGGGATACACGCGAAATATCGGCGCCGGCTTTCCGTCGATGGTGGCCTGCTGGCCCGGGAAATATGTGATCTTGAGCAAGGCGTAGCACGGGCGCAGCAGCGCCAGCCGCGCGCTATAGGTCTCGCCCTGTTTGTTTTCAGAAATTACTTCCCCGCGCAGAGTCGAAAATCGCGGATCGAGCGGGGGCAACGGTTCAAACATCTTCCATTGCGGCACTCCCCTGATATCGCCTCCCAGCGCGACCACCGCGCCTGCCCGCACCGAAGGCGCCTGCATCCATCCCCAGTCGCGGTTGAGCACGGTCGACAGTGGACCATCGTAACGGGCGCCGATGTCCACCAGGCCGAAGTAGCCCTCACTGGAGGCCTCATAAACCGCCAGGCGGCCGTGAACTGCGCGACGCTTGAACTCGGGGGGCATCGGCTGAGTCACGGGCGCCAGCACCGCGCGCATCGCAAACAGGTTGGCCTGGTAGGGATCGCGCTCGTCGATTTCGGCTGTCACGTCCGAGTTCCACGACAAGCTATGATAGAGAAAGCTGAGCTCATCCATCCCCGCCAGCGAGAGAAACGAGTACCCCTGCGACTTGGCAATCTGGAACTTGCCACCCCACGTTCCCGACGGACCGGCCCAGACACGGCCCGGACGCTCGCGCAAGATCGTGCGGATGTCGGCAAGCGCGGCGTCGAGATCGCCACCCTCGCGCGCAATCCCCGCGAGACTTTCGTCCCCCCAATAGTCGTTCAGCTTCAGGTAACTCGCGCGCTCGGCGAAAATCACGACCGCCATGGCGCCCAGCACGATCACGGTCAGCAGCTTGCCCGAGTATCCGAACCGCCAGGCGGCGGCGACTATCTTTGCCAGCCCCCAGGCCGTCAACAGCACGGCAAACAGTTCGAAGACCGACTCGAAACGGCTGACGTGAAACGCCCCGGGCAGCCCCAGCGCGAGCATGAAATATCCCCAGGTCGTGCGGCCGAAGAAAATCAGGAGCCACACCGCGGTGAGAACCAGCAGGCGCCGCGGCATCGGCCTTTTCCAGCGATACAGCGCGAGCAACGACGCCGCCAGCAGCGACAAGGTCAGGACCGGCAGGCGATCCCAGTCGAGAAAGCGCCCCGAGAACAGTTCGTTGAAGACGTTGCCCGCACCCCACGAATCGAACTTCCAAACATCATCCCATCGGCACCGGTTTACCTCGCCGCTGGCCAGCAGCATGGGAACGACGAACCACGCGAGCAGGATGACGGCGGGGATCAGGATCGATGCGGCGCGGACGACTCGGCGCGAGCGATCGCCCCGCGGTCCGACCAGCGCCATGATTGCTATCGAAAGAATCGCCGCGTAGCCGAACACGACGTGCGAGAGTGCGGTGACCGCAACCAGACAAGCTGCCGGAATCCGGCGCCTGCCGGTGTTGAGAGAGTAGTTGGCGAGTCCAAGCGCCGGCATCAGCAGATCGAACGACATCAATTGCGTGTAGAGGCCCGAGCCGCGCCGAACATACGCGCCGTAGGACAGCCCGTAGCGGCTGAAGTCGCCCACCTCGCTCACTGCTATGATCAGAATCGACGCGAATCCCGCGGCGATCGGCTCGAGCCCGAACAGCCGCGCGCCGATGTAGGTGCACGCCGGCACCGCTGCCAGCAACAGATAGTAAAGCACCGCGAATGAGGCCGGCGCCGAAGCGAAATGACTGGTGATCGCCAGCCACAGGCCGGCCACCATGTGCGGGATCGGCTGATAAAAGTGCCACAGCGGATATCCCAGCGCCCATAGCGACACCCATGGATCGAGAAACGAATCACCGGTGACGAGACTATCCGCCAGGCGCTGCGAGGCTGCGATATGGAAGCTCAGGTCGTTGACCGGAACCCGCTCGATGCGAATCTCCGGCGCGAGCAGTACTGCATTCACGACGAGCGCAAGCCCAAGCAGCATCAGCCCGCCGGCTTGCGCCCCGAGCCGCGCCGAAACAGCAGTTCGCGGCCACGGTGCGACCGGAGGCGGCGCCGGAGTTGGCGCTCGCTTACGAGGTTTTGCTTTCCTTGCCGCCGACATTCCCCGCTGATTGAATCCGCGAAGGTTGTGACCCTATGGAATCAGAAGAACCCTGCCGACTGCATTGCGGCCCTCGATGTAAGCGTGGGCTGCGGCGGCCTCCGATAAGGGGAAGGTTCGATCGATCACGACCTTCAATTCGCCTCGGGCGGCCTCCTCGATCAGGCGCTGGATCATGTTGTGCACGCGCTCGGCGCCCATTTCGGCGCCGAGGAAAACGCCGGTCAAAGAGCGGTTGCCCGCCATCAGCGAGGAGACGTCCACCGTCATCGGTTCGCGTCCCGCCGCGCCGACCATCGAGACGCGGCCGCGATAGGCGAGCGATAGCAGGCTGCCTTGCAGGGTCGCGCCGCCTACAGGGTCAACCACGAGATCGACGCCCCTCTGATTGGTAATTTTCATGACCGACTTTACGACGTCATCGGTCCGGTAGTTGATCCCATGGTCGAGACCGAGCGGCCTCAGGCGTTCCAGCCGCTGGTCGCTCGACGCGGTTGCGAGCACTGTCGCGCCGGCCCGCTTGGCGAGCTGAATTGCGGCAACGCCGACACCGCTTGCGCCCGCCTGCACCAGCACCGTCTCGCCCCGCTTGAGCCGGCCGTACTCGAACAGGCAATCGTCGGCGGTGCCGAACGTCACGGGGATCACCGACGCAAGCTTGACGTCGAATCCTTTTGGGACCGGCCATGCGTTGCGGGCCGGCACCGATCGCATCGCGGCGTGCGAGCCGAAGCTGTAAGAGGTAGCTACCTTCTGGCCGACCCGGAGGTTGGTCACCTCCGAACCAACCTCGACAATCTCGCCACCGGCCTGGTAGCCAACCACGTGCGGCTTGGCCAGCAATGGTCCATGCCAGCGATTGAGCGTGTCGCCACCCTCGATACTCACCGCCTCGACGCGGATCACAATCCCTTTGGGATGGCATACGGGGTCGGGAACGTCCTCGTACTTGAGAACCTCCGGACCACCGTTTTGATAATAGACAGCAGCTTTCATCGCGCATCTCCTCCAATCAGTTGGCCATCAGCGGCGCCAGGCTGATGATCTAGTACGAATCCGCGCGATTGTCGCGCATCGACAGGGGTGCCGCGAATGGCGTTTCTCCGCTAGACTCGAACGCACGATGATCACCCCGATTCGAGTCCATCTTATCACCGGAGGATTTCCTCCTGGTTCCTTCGCCGGCCATGACATGGATTTCGTGCGGCTGCGCATTTTGGGCCTTCTGCAACAGAGCCCGCAGGTGCTTACGACCAGCGGCAACGATTTCGCCGATGTCGCCAAGTGGTTGCCCGGCAGCCGGTTGCTGATCACCTATGTCGCCGGGCCGTATCCCAATGACGAACAGAACCAGTTCATTCGCAACTGGCTCGAAGCGGGAGGACGATGGCTCGCGCTTCACGGCAGCAGCGGCGGAAAGGCCGCGCCAGTGGCCGGGAAGCGTTACGCCCGAAAAATGGTGAAGGGCGGTTATCACGACACGCTCGGCTGCTTTTTTCTCAATCATCCGCCGGTGCGCAAGTTTCGCGTGGACGTGGCCGATCGCGAGCACGGGCTAACCCGGGGCCTGCCGGCGTCCTTCGAGGTGATGGACGAACTCTATCTCATCGAGCTTCAGGACCCCGCCAACAGCCACCTGCTGCTGACCACCGTGCTCGAAAGAGATCCGTCGCCGCCCGGATTCGGTTTCGTTTACGACGCCGATACTTCGCTGCTGCCCGACGGCAAAACCCGCGTGCTCGGATACACGCGCAAGACCGGGATGGGGGGAGTGACCTACATCGCGCTCGGCCACTGTCACTCGCCGATTAGCAACGTACAGCCGTTTGTCGATTCGAGCGTCGAGCCTTCAGGAGCTACTCCGATGGTTTTCCGCGGCTCGTGGGAAACGCCGGAATACCAGACGCTGATTCGTAACGCTGTGCACTGGGGCATCGGCGCCAATTCCTAGCACACGCGTTCGATCGAGCGCGTGATGCGCCGTCGGGGCTTGATTATCACTACCGCCCGTTGGCACGGGAGGCCAGTATTAAGGCCGCCCACCGTTGGCGGGCGCGCGGTCTCTTAATACTGCGTGCAGGGCTCAGCCCTGCGGTCACCCCTGCCTGCCCGCGCTCATACCGCGAGTTGACGCAATGATGCGGATGGCGGCGCGGGTCACGGGCGTCAGGCTCGGGCGGTGAATCTTGTCGAGCGTGTCGATGGCGTCGAAGAGGTAGAAGGGCGCGGTGAGGAAGTTGACCAGCGGCACGCCGACAAGATGAAAGGGGCCGCCGTCGGTGGTTGGTATTGGGCCGAAGACATCGGGCGGCAGGATCAGCGACCGCTCGAGATGCTCGGCGGCAATCGCCTCGCGCACGATTGCCTCGATCGGCGCAAGCCTGCTCGTGAACCACCATCGCGGCTCCGGATGCCCGGAGGCTGCCAGGCCGCCGTCACGCTCGACTATCTCGCTGGCGGCGTGTTCGAGATGGACTTCGAGCACCACGCGATCCAGTTCCGTTCTGTGCTGCTCAATGAACGCGCGTACACCGGCGCCGCCGGCCATGTGCCCCGCGTTGAGGAGGAAGACCAGGCGATGCGGGCGATCCGCCGGCGCAACGCGCGACCAGTAGCTGGCCTGCGCCAGGACCATCGCTACGCCTGACGCGTCCTCGACGGCGGACGCCCACGGACCGTCGTGATGGGAACCGACGATGACGCTGTCGTCGTCGGCGCCCGGCAATTCGCCAACGACATTATAGCTGGTGATGTCGTGGCGGATTGCGCGGCTGACGATCGTGCCCTGCACCCGACCCGCGTCGCACAGCCGCCGCAGCCGTGCGCCGTCGCTGCCGCTAATCCAGACTCCGAGGATCGCGCGCGCCACGCCATCGTAGGGCACGTAGTACCGATTCGAGTCGCCGGGGTAATCGCTCAACACCCCTACGAATCCGATTGCCCCTGCGGCTATCGATGCGTCCATAACGGCCATGAGGTGACGGCTGAATGGGAGCACCTGGGTGGCCCCGGCCAGCGTGCCGCCCGGATCGTAGCGGCGCCAACTGCTATCGGCTTCTCCTGACACTGCGCCTGCGAGCATCAGGGGAAGATCCGCCGGCGAACGCATCAGCGGCACATCGACCAGCGCGACCGCGCCGTTGACGGCGCCGGGCGTTTCGTCACGCCACTGCACCAGCGGCGCGTCGAGGCCGGCTTCGTCGGTCGCCGCCGAATGAGGCAACGAGAAACACGCGATGCGCGACTCGCGGCCATCCGCACGCACGATCAACACGGACTCGAGCGGCTCCCAGTAAGGCAGAGTCACGGGCTCGAGCCGGACGTTCTCCAGTCCGAGTTCGCGGAACCGCTCGAAGCAGAAATTCTCGGTCCATCGATCGGCCGCATACCCGGGTCGCCGCACGCCGCGGGCAAAGACGGTCTCGATCCAGCCGAAGATTGTGCGCTCGTCGGGGACGAACGCCTCTTGGATAGTACTCATCCCACTGCCTCGCGGAGATGTGCGCAGGATCGGACGGCGCCGAACTGCTTGTCAACCCCGCCGCGGATCATGCTGCGTCGCGTAGGCAGTGGCGAGCCCCTGCACCCTC
>NZ_DATCTO010000070.1 GCF_036567905.1 Candidatus Binatus sp. | reverse complement strand
GCGCCCGCCAACGGCGGGCGGCCTTAATACTGGGTGCAGGGGTGAGGGAGGAAAGGGTCGCTCTTTTTTTGTGTCATCCTGAGCGAAGGCTGCCGGAGTCGAAGGAACCCGGATCCGGGATTCTTCACTGCGTTCAGAAGGACACAAAGAAAGAGATCGATGCGGGGCTGACCTCACTGTGGAGTTGCAACAGGTTGGCGCGCCTTCGCTGGACCCACGCCGGTTGCATCGCCGCGTCTGCGGCCATAACGTCGTCGCGTTTGCATCATCTATCCACGCGAGGTTGCTATGAATCTTAAAAATACGGTTGCACTTGTGACCGGCGGCGGTTCCGGACTCGGCGAAGCGACTGTCCGCGAATTCGCGTCGGCCGGCGCCAAGGTGGCGATTCTCGATTTACCGTCGTCGCCCGGCGCCAAAGTCGCCGAGTCGCTCGGCGCCAATGCGATCTTCGTGCAGGCCGATGTAGGCAGCGCCGATCAGGTGACCGACGCGATTGCGAAAACGGTGGCGAAGTTCGGTCTGATTAATGTCGCGATAAACTGCGCCGGTATCGGCCGCGCGATGCGCACGGTCACCAAGGAAGGCCCGCATTCGTTGGACCTGTTCAGCAAAGTGATCGCGGTGAATCTTATCGGCACCTTCAACGTCACGCGGCTGGCCGCGGCGCAGATGGCAAAAAATCAGCCCGGCGCCGACGGCGAGCGCGGCGTGATCGTCAACACCGCGTCGGTGGCCGCGTTTGACGGACAGATCGGGCAGGTGGCTTATTCGGCGTCGAAGGGCGGGGTGGTTGCGATGACGTTGCCGATAGCGCGCGACCTGGCGTCGCTCGGCATCCGCGTCTGCACGATCGCGCCGGGAACTTTCGAGACTCCGATGCTGGCGGGTTTGCCCGAGGCGAACCGCAAAGCGCTGGCCGCGCAGATTCCGTTTCCGCAGCGGCTGGGCAAGCCGTCTGAATACGCGGCGCTCGCGCGCCACATCGTCGAGAACGTGATGCTCAACGGCGAGACGATTCGCCTCGACGGCGCACTGCGCATGCCGCCGCGCTGAATCGCCGCTTAAATCGTCGAGGCGTTGCGGGCGACCCGCGTCGCCAGGATAAAGGCGAACGCGGCAAACGCGACCGCAATCGCCACCGACGATCCCATCGGCATCGTCGCGCCGCTCGAGGCCGGCTCCGCGAGATACAGTCCGCGCCGCAGCGCGTCCACCGCGTAGGTCAGGGGATTCAACCGCGTCGTCCACTGAAACCATGCCGGCGCGCCCGCCACCGGAAAGACCGCGCCCGACAGCATCCAGATGGGGAGCAGCAGCAGGTTCATGAACGCGTGGAAGCCCTGAGTGGATTCCGTCCGCCACGCCATCGCCAGCCCGATGCTCGTCATCGCGAACGCGATCAGCGCCATCATCGCGAGCGACACCGCGATCGCTTCGAGGCTGAGGCGGATTCCCGCCAGCGGCGCCATCGCGAGAAAGATGGCTCCCTGCATCAGCGACAGCGTGGTGCAGCCAAGCGCCTGGCCGAGCACGATCGTCGCGCGTGAGATCGGCGCGACCAGCACGCCCTGCAGAAAACCCTGGTGCCGATCGTCCACGGTCGAGGCGGTCGCGAAGATCGCCGTGAACAGCAGCATCAGCACGATCACGCCGGGATAAAAGTATTGCGCGTAGCCGATGCCGGCCGGCATCCCGCTCGGCTTGAATGACGCTTGCAGGCCGGCGCCGAGCAGCAGCCAGAAAACCAGCGGCGTCGCAATCGCGCTCATCACGCGGATCGGTTGGCGGATGAAGCGCACGATCTCGCGCTGCCAGAGGGTTGCGGCCTGAAGAAAAATTTCGCGCATCTCCGTCTATTCCGTCTGCGCCATATCGGCGAAGAACTGGCGCCCGGTCAGGTGCACGAATACGTCTTCGAGAGTCGGCTTGCCCAATGAGACCGATTCGATCTCGTCGCCGAATGCGTCGATCAGCTCGCGAAGCAATTCGTGCCCGCGGATTCGTTCGATACGGATCGCGCCGTCCACGAGTTGGCTCGCGAGCTTGAAGCGCTGGAGGATTTTCCGCTGCATGAGTTCAGGCGCTTGCGCCCGGATCACGATTACGTCACCGCCGACCTCGGACTTGAGGTCGCCCGGCGGCGCGATTGCGACCAGCTTGCCTTGATGCAGCATCCCGATGCGATCGCATCGCTCCGCCTCTTCCATGTAATGCGTCGTCAGCACGACGGTCACGCCCGCGTGCTCGCGCAGATGCTCGAGGTAATTCGAAAACTCGTGGCGCGCCGCCGGATCCAGGCCCGTGCTGGGCTCGTCGAGCAGCAGCAGTTCCGGCTCGTGGAGCAGAGCCTTGGCGAGCTCGACCCGGCGCTGCAGTCCACCTGACAACGTCTCTACCCGGTCGCGTTCGCGCGCCGACAATCTGAGGAGCTCGAGCATCGCCGCAATCCGCTCGCGCAGCCGCCGGCCGGTGATTCCATATAGATGACCGTGAGCCGCGAGATTTTCGCCGGCCGTCAGCTTGCCATCGAGACTCGGATGCTGAAACACGACGCCGAGCCGTCGCCGCACGGCGGTGGTTTCGCCCGCCAGGTCGTGACCGAACATTTGCGCGCTTCCTGATTGAATCGGCACCAGCGTCGAGAGCAACTTGAACAGGGTGGTCTTGCCACCGCCGTTGGGTCCCAGGAAGCCAAATACCTCGCCGCGTGCGATCGAAAAAGTCACGTCGCCGAGCGCCTCGCGATCGCCGTAGCGAAAGCCGAGAGCGCGCGCGTCGATCGCGCCGGATTCGCCGCCAGTCGCGTGCTGCGCGGTCTGCAATCGATTCGAAACGGTCGAGGCGCTCACGGTTCACCCAGTCCGCCCGCGGGCTGCGTGCCTTGTTCGGGCAGTCCGATTTCGGCGCGATGCCATCCGTCCTGAAACGCCGTCGTGCGCTCGCCGCCGCTGCCATGCCCCGACGCGGCGCCGACGAAGTCGTCACCCGTGAGCTGGTAGTAGCGCGTCACTTCGACCGGATCGAGGCGCCGAATCCCCATCCGCTCGAGCGAGTAACCGGCGAACTGATCCGCCGCGAGTTCCTTGTTCCTAACCGGGACTTTGTCACTGCCGGGATCGAAGTCGCCGTGCGCGAGATGGCCGATCTCGTGCGCGAAGATCGCGTACAGCATCGGGCGAACGGCATCGGGGTCATCGACTTTCATCCACCGTTGCAGCAGGCTGTCGAGGAACTGCCGGTTGTAGAAGATGCATCCGCCGCTGCTTGCGTGAGGCGAGTCGGCTTTGAGCGATTCGTAAACCGGGAAATTCGTTGCCCACATATCGTTGAGCTGCGCGACGATCGTCTTGTACGGCTCGCCCGCCGGCCGCGCCGCTTCGCCGCAGGCCACGAGCGTGCGGCTTGCCGCTTTGGCGGCGGGCGCCGCGCCGGC